>CAXGBD010000008.1:0-31173 GCA_964008355.1 uncultured Gammaproteobacteria bacterium
ATACTGCCTCTGATGATATTGTTATCCTGGGCGGTTTTTTCAATTTCATTTTTTATCTTGACCATTCTTTTTTGTTCATCAAAAATCTCTTCTTGTAAAAATTCAGTCTCATTGAGTAAATCCACACTGGCTTGTTGACTTCTAGTTTTTACTTGTGCGTTGATGATTATAAAAAACAAAATAACTGCACCAAAACCACAGGAAATAACATCCAGAAAAGATAAATTAAAAACATTGAATTCACGACGCGCCATAGAAGTCTCCAGTCTTTAATATCCGGCGTTCAGTGCGTTGCTTGTTTAGGAATAAAACGAATATTTCTAGATCAGCCATGGCATGAATCGATAACAACATCTTAGGAAAATTACTCTTGCTCCCCTTTCAGATGACTGATCAGATTTTGATCACAATAATTTTCCGTTTCAAAGATTTGGCGCTCCTGTATTAACTGCAACTGATGTACTAGAAACATAATTACGATACTGATTAGCAAAGCAATAAATGTGGAGTTAAAGGCAATACCCAAATTCTGTGTCACGCCACTGATGTCTCCATCTACTGCTCTGTGTGCAAGTGATAATGCTGCACCAATACCTCGAACGGTTCCTATAAAGCCAATGGACGGGATAGCCCATGCAATATAACGAATCATTGAAAGTTCTGATTCCAGACGATCCGCTTCGGATTCAACCATTGTGTGCGTTGAAGTCGATACATCTTGAACGTTTTTGGTGGTAGCAAATCGGTTGAGTGCGTTCATTAATATTCTGGCCAGTAAAAGATCCTGTTTTGCTTCTGCAAGATTTGCCAATTGCCTCATATATTCGTTGGTGTCTTTAGGAGTGATTCGAATGCCTTGTTGCAAGGGAATGAGATCTTCTTGCAGCAGTTTCCTCTCATTGATTGCCATTTGTGCTTTCATGGTCATGATTGCAAATGCCCATAACATCAAGATAAAGCAGGCTTCTTGTTCAAAATCCTTGATGATCACATAGAAAGATCGATCGGGAACATAATTAATGTCCTCAGCAATCATAATTTGTTGCTCCAGAATAGTTGCCTGTGCTTCAGGTCGGACGACCGAAACATAAAAAGCATGAACTATGATAATCGACAGGATCAATGCCAATCCTTGGTAAATGAATTCTTTTGAAAGATTGTTATTTTTCATAATTAAAACCCTTGAGACACTTAAATATCGGAAGGAAAACTGACGGCTATATCTGCAGAAAGCGGTTCAGACGGAATAAACTCCTCCAAAACCTCATCTTCATCAAACGCGGCCTGTATCCGGGCCAATTCTTTTTCTATCTCTTGCTCTTTGAGTATATCTTCATCCAATTGAGGTGAATCTTGTAGCCATAATGTGAGGACATCCTGTTCTGGATTTGCATGAACCGGGAACAACATACATCCTATTAAGACGAGAAAAATCTTATTTATTTTTTTGCTTTTGCTAACCTTCATTTTTTCTATTTATCAAAACTATTATCAGTATACCTTGCAATTCTAAATCCTACATCCAACCTACCCTGGGTTCCGTAATCTCGATAAGAGAACCGTAGTGAGCTGATACTGGAATGCCGCCAACTCGAACCACGAATAACCCTGGCGGTTCCCTCTTCTGGCCCCAATGGATCTGAATCAATTTTCTTAAGGTTTTCTAAATAGACCGAATAATAGTCATTCACCCATTCTGCGACATTGCCACCCAAATCATACACTCCCAAAAGATTGGGGTTAAACTTACCGGCTGGAGATGTTACAGGATAGCCATCCCAATAATCAGTTAAAACATTTGCCACTAGACTTTCAGTTGACTCATCTGCAAAGTTTCCAGATTGTTCCTCGGGAGGCATGCTCTGTCCCCACGGGTATCTTTGCTTGCCTGCTCCTCCGTTGTATCTTGCCAACCACTCCCATTCAGCCTCTGTAAGCAATCGATAACCGTTAGTGACTGGTTGTTTTAATACAAACTGACCATCTAACTTATCGTAAGCAGGTTCCAAGGATTCTTTCTTGCTTAACCAATTGCAAAAAGCCACGGCTTCGGACCAAGTCACCATCACCGAAGGATGTAAACCATTGGATAGCTCTCTAAAGGTTTCAGCTCCAGAAGTATGTTTGGGTTTAAATTGCCTGAATTCTTTATTAATAATCTCCCTCATACCAACATAGAACGGCTTGGTGATCTCCACCAATCTCTCTGTTTCATTTGCGCGTCTTCCTTGATCTCTTCTTGGCGCACCCATCATGAAAGTTCCCGTTGGAACTAGACGCATCTTCAATCCCTGACTGGTGGAGATTATTTTTGGCATGGCAGCCAAGACAGACTCTTCAGGTGTTAGTAATCTCACCTCAATCATTTGCTCAAAACCGGGGGTCGGTTTGACATTGATCTTTTGGGTTACCCGTCCCTCTTTTTTAACAGTCAGAGTTTGTTCTTTTGCTAATAACTGAATGCTTGCCGGTATGGATGCGATTTGCTTATCATCGGAAAAAATTGCTGCCTTTTTTGTACCAGTGATTTTGATAGAACCCATTAATGGTTCAAGAGTTCGCTGAAACTCGATGAAATCAATTTGAGCCGACTCCATTGCTTCTCTTGTATCTAGAATAATTTCCTTGCTCACAGATTTATATCCGGGTTTAGAAATTTCTAAGAGATGGGTTTTCTCAGGCGGTAAGTCGATCACGATGGGTGACAAGCCCCGATAAATTCCATTAATATTGATCGCAGCATCGGTCGGCTTGGTTATCACTTTGAGTGTGCTATCTAATTTGGATAATTCAATACCATCAATCACTTGCGATTGACTGGCCTTAACCTTTAATCTTTGTTCAAAGAGTTTATAGCCTTTTTTCGTGAGCAGCATTACATACTCCCCTTCAAGAATCTCTACGGTGTCAGGAGTAGTCCCGATTAATTGTCCATTAATAAGAATGTTGGCTTCCATAGGTAAAGACGCAATTGAAATTTCTGCCCAAGCAGGAATCAAACTGATTTCCATCTCCTGCTGTATTTCCATCCCCTGAATGAGAATATTCTGTTCTACTGCAAAATATCTCTCCGTTAGAATCTCTAAAGCATGCTCACCTGCAGAAATAATAAATTCCCCGTTCTGGCTTGGCTCAAAAACAGTATCATCTACCTTCAGAGTTATTTTGGACTCAGGGTCGGTTCTGATAAAAAGTTTCCCTGGCAATCGTTTTAAGTCAAAAACAAAATTTTGACTTGAATCTTCGTTAACCTCTATGGTTTCAATGAGCGGATAATGACCCGGATGTGAAATATTTAATCGATAGTTGCCTTTTCTCAATAAATACCGACCCCCTATTTTAAAATGAGGAAACCCACCTCCACGAACGCTGATTGTTGCATCCATGGGCTGAAGTTGTATCAAAACGGCATTTGCTGTAAACAGATAGAAAAGAAAATAGGTCAAAGTGACAATGAAAGCAGCAATAATCTTATTGTTAACTCGGATTCGACCCTTGTTCTTAAACGCGTGCTGACTCATATCCTCTCCTTACACTGCACGCGAATTGTTTGGTCTTTTTTGCTAGCAGACACTTTAAATCTTAGTTGCACATCACGATACCCGTTGCGTTTACCAGTTGCTATATAAACACCCGGCCTGAGTGGAATCACAGATCGTTCGAACACGCCAAGATTTCCAATCTTAAAAATAAGGATTTCTGTTGCATTGTCTGAAAAAATGGTGACTTCTATCGGTATTGCCGCAATCTTGAGAATTTGTGCCATCTCACTGATCTGTTCTTTGAGGACTGGCCCAGGATTAATAACGTTCTGCGCCTGCGTCAGCATTGTTTCAGCCTGAGTAAAAAATTTATCATCGTTTAACTTGTCTTTACTGCTAATAAAGTAGGTTAGATTATTTGATAACTCAATGCGTTGATTCACCCTAGTAAGACTCTCTTTGATCTCGCCAATATTTGGATCCAGGTTTAATATGCTTTTATACAATGCCTGCGCATTGTCCCATTGCTCATTGACCTCAGCAGTTAAAGCTTTGTATTTCATCGACTTGATGTTAAAAATTCTTTCCTGAGTATCCAACTCCTCGAAGGCTTGTTGAATCTCAGGAGATTCTCTCTGAATGTCTACAGCTTGATCAAACGATGATCGTGCTAATTCAAACCGATTCTCCCTGATGGCCTGATAACCTAAAGAGAGTAAACGTTGAAACTCTTCTGTCTCAAATTGCTCTTTACTCCGATCAAATCCAGACTGTGCTTGTTGCCATTCCTGATCTATGGCCAAGGCCTCTTCAAAGGCTTGTATAGCTTCTTTCCACTGCCTCTTTGACTCAAAATCATTACCCAATTGGGTCAATTCCAACACACGATTAAGCTTAAGCGCCCGATCCAATCCTTTTTTTGCTTCTTGGTTGATCCCATCAATGGCAAGAGCTGTTTCATAATTTTTTATCGCTAATTCTTTATTTCCTGACAAAATCGCTTCCATACCTCTATCAAGAGATTCTTCCAAAAGAGCCGGTATGCTCATTTCTAATCCAACCAAGTGTTGCATAGCATCACGATAATTATTGGCAGCAAGATGATATTGAGCTGTTTGGTAATTGGTATCACCTTCTTGCTGAAGTTTTAGAACCATTTCCCATTGTTCCCCTCCCCAAAATTGAACACCAAAAAGTTTTATTTCATCAATTTTTATCAATAATTCGGAAAACATGGCTTGAGCAATAGGTTTCTGTGCCAAAATTTCACGGTCTATTGTTAACTGATCTGTTTGGGATTGAGAATCTTCTATCTGTTGGATTGGTTCATCGGTTTCTTGAATTACAACTGGCAGAACCAAAACAACAATTAATAAAACCACCATTGAGATAGCTGCCAGAGAATAGGCATGCCTCCTACTGACCTTATTTCTGTCATCTTTTTCAAGATTTTGTTGATGAATAGTTTTTGCTGATTTTTCAGCTTGATTACTGCTTAAATCTGTTTTGATTTCTGAGCCGTTTTCAGAGTTCTTGTGATCCATGGAAATTAATTTTAACCCTGAGGGTCAAGATTTTCAGAAATATTAAATCCCGTTTCCTCATTGTAAATTTGTCTCAATAATTTACGCCATTCTAAGAATTTCTCTTTAGCAGTTCCTGTCAATCTAAGCGTCTGTCCTTCAATTTCTATGATCAAGGGCTGTGCCTGAATGTCAAAAGATTCGCCTAATTCCTTAAGAGATTCTTTATGAACTTTCGCTTCAGCCGTCTTACCCATACCACTTTTAACTGCTTCCATTCCACCATACACTGCAACTTGTTTCATTGTGCTGCTCGCTTGACTATCTCCGTCGTAGACTACAGCTCCAAGTATGGCAGCTGCACCCAACAGCTTTCTAGTTCTTGCACTTCTTTGTAATTCCTCATAGGTCAGTATTTCTTCACGAGAAAGTTTTCGCCAATTTTCATAAGGGCCTGAGATATCCTGATATAACTTTGCATAGTACTCATTCAAAGTATCCACAAGAATAAACTCACGTTCTTTGACGCTCCTTATCCTCTCCATCATTGCGTCATTTTCTGAAGGCAATCGTATTGCACTAATAATATCTTTGCTGTTCTTTTCGAGATAGTCTTCATAAACGTCTGGAATTAACTCAGCAGCAAACCTTAAGTCACCTATTTCACTGATTCTTTGTAGCTCTGCTAAGGACAGCAAGTTTTTAATTTCTAAAAGATCATTAGAAATTTTATTGTACAGGTTTTGATATGGATCTTGAGTATGATCTCGTCTTTTACTGTAAGCACTCTGGGGAACAGTTGTTTCATAGACTTTATTAATCCACTCCCTACCAGTTATATCCCAAACGCCAATTCTAACCGCCACCTTAAGACCGTTGGATATCTCTACTCTACCCGAGACAATTAAGTCCATTGCTTCTGATTTCTCTGGTAAAACCCAAATGCCACCCCAAAAACCAGTGTCTTCCAAAGTTGTTTTAAGATGATAAGGCATATACCTAGCCTCGGCCTTTCTAACTTCTGGAAAAATCAGTTCTTGCTCTTCTTTAGGTAAATTGGGATCAAAAATTAAAATACCAATATCTAGTAGTTGTGCTTCTGCAAGTTCAATTTGAGCACGTTGAAGAGGTATATTTTCATACTGGATCGTTTTTGAAGAAGTACAGCTTGAAACCTGTAATAACAAGACAAGCAACACCACAAAGAATTGCTTATTCATCAACCGGCTAAACATAATTTCATAATTTTATCTAATTCCCATGTGTTTTCTATACTCATCCCACAATGCTTCTCGAATTTCTGGATCATCCTCTTGGATAGCTGCCTCTCTGATTTGTCGAGCAATCACATCCTCTCCAGTGCCATCCATGGGGATATCATCGGGGATTCTTTCCTTCATTTGTTCCGATTGATGGCTGGACTCATTTGAATCATTTTGTTGTTGAGAAGAAGCTTCATCTTGGTCTTGATCAGTGGCTTCACCTATGGAAGATTCGCCTGAAGCATTTTCCATGGGTATTTCTCCTTCCAAAAGACCTGATTCAACCGCTGATGCATCTGCAGCTTCCTGAGCACTCATTCCATCTGATCCTTCACCGGATGAAGCAATCACTATCCTTTCACTTGCCATTTCTTGATCAAAAACTCCCAATGATTCGTCAAATACACTGGCAGCAGAATCACTACCAGACATTGAACTCATAGCTGATTCCTGCGATCCAGTTTGTGAAGAGCCTGCTTGTGTTTGACCAGAAGATGAAACTCCGGTTTGTGTATTGGATTGACCTTGCTGGCTGTTTGATCCAGATTGCTGTTCTTGTGTACCACTAGACCCGGTATCACTAGCCGAAGCGGTGCCTTGAGATGTACCAGAAGAACTTGTTGTGCTGGGAGAACCACTAGACCCAGATGGTGTACCTTGTCCAGAAGGCATTGATGAGCCGGACACAGACTGACCTCCACTGCTTATTGAAACGCCAGAAGAAGAGCTTTGAGAAGCACTAGAAGAAGAGCCTTGAGGAGGGCTAGGGGAACCACTAGATCCAGATGGCATTTGTGGACCCGAGGGCATTGATGAGCCAGATGCTGAGGGACTGCCGCTACTCATTGGCTGAATAGCGCAACCACTAACCATTAGCAGAGCTGAAAAGATTAAAACTATTTTATGTGCTGACATATTCATAATCCCAAAGCCAGCTTAGCAGGACTGATTTAATTATAGCATCAAAATATATAGAAAATAATGTACGTAAAACTCAATCACTACTCGTCACATAGCCTTATTATTTGATAGGATTTCTCTCTAATATCAATTTATCGGGAGTGATAATGAGTAAAGAAAATGTTTTAAATGAATTAAAGTGCCAGGTTGGAACTTTAATTCATCAAAGTAATTGGATCGCAATCAGTCAAACAATGATCGATGCATTTGCCAATGCAACTGATGACCATCAGTGGATTCATATAGACCAAGAAAAAGCAGCCAAAGAATCACCGTTTAAAGCAACTATTGCACACGGTTATTTTACGCTATCTCTTTATCCAAAATTAAGAGGACTCGTCGACCCGAAAGATCCACCCTTCCCTGGTACAAAAAATATTATTAACTATGGGATCAATAAATTGAGATTCCCAGGGCCTGTAATTTCTGGCAGCAAAATCAGGTCAAATTGCACTCTGCTTTCTGTAGAAGAAGTCAAAGGTACTATTGAATTAATAGAAGAGTATTCAGTTGAAGTGGAACATCAAGACAGGCCTGCTTGTGTTGCGGAATGCATTATCCGATTGTATTTTTAATTTACTATGTCAGACATACTGCAAGAGCGACAGTCATCTTACCTAAAACTCACTATCAATAGACCAGAGGCAAGCAATGCGCTCAGCCTTGATTTGTTTGACAAACTCAGTGAAATTTTATCTGAGAACAGAAATGATCCCGATTTAAAATCAGTGGTTGTCACTGGACAGGGAAATAAAAGCTTCGCAGCTGGTGGAGATATCAAAAAATTAAATAACGTTCGTTCAAAGAATGAAATTAATCAAATGATCTCAATAGGTAGGCGAGCATTGAATACAATTAGATTCTATCCAGTGCCAGTCATTGCTCTAATTAATGGTCATGCACTCGGAGGGGGTGCTGAATTAGCACTCTCTTGTGACTACCGAATTGCTTTAGAATCAGCATCGCTAGGATTCTCTCAATCAAAACTGAATATCACCACAGCTTGGGGTGGTGCCATTGATCTGATCAATTTGGTTGGTAATTCAAAGGCACTCCTTATTCTTCTAGAAGGCAATACTTTCTCAGCTGAAAAAGCCAAAGAATGGGGTATGGTTGATTGCGTGGTACCAACTCTGGAGGATGGGCTAAAAACATTGGACTCAAAGTTAGACTCTCTGGACGGTTGTAGCTCGAAAGTCATTCGGGGCTATAAATCAATCATTAATCAGAATAGAAAAAAACACCATCGAAGTCTTGAAAAAATAGAAACTGAAGCCTTTATTCAAACTTGGAGTGATGCCGATCACTGGAATGCGGTCGAAAAATTATTCTCTCAGAGCCCTTCTTAGAATTTTACCAACATTAGTTTTTGGCAGTTCCTCGTCCATGAACTCAATCTGCTTGGGAACCTTATAGGCCGCTAGATTCTCTCTGCAATAATCGATGATGGCCTCTTTGGTGAGTGTTTTCTCCCCTCCAAGAACAACAAATAATTTCACAGCCTCACCGGTCTTCTCGTCTGGTACCCCGATGGAGGCAGCTTCGATGATATCCGGATGCATACAGACCACATCCTCGATTTCATTGGGATACACATTGAATCCAGAAACGATGATCATATCTTTCTTACGGTCCACGATTCTAAGGAACCCTTCCTCATCCATGGTGCCAATATCCCCTGTCTTGAAGAACCCATCCTCCCCGATGACCTCAGCGGTTGCCTCCTCATTCTGCCAATATCCCTGCATGATCTGAGGTCCTCTGGCACAGATTTCTCCCGGTTGGCCCCGTTCAACTTCATTGCCATCATCATCCCTGATAGAGATTTCAGTCTCGGGGATCGGTAACCCGACACTGCCAGTAAATTCCTTCATGTACACCGGTGAAGTAGACAGACAAACCGATGTTTCTGACAAACCATAGCCTTCGAGCAAAACTTTGCCAGTCAAAGCTTGCCATCTCTCTGCGGTAGACTTCAATGTCTTCATACCGCCAGATCCTGAGATTTTCATGGCATCAAAATTGACATTTTTTATCTCCGGGTGATTGAGCAGACTCTCATACAGTGTGTTGACCCCATTGAAAGTGGTAAAAGGCCACTTTTTCATTTCTTCAACCAATGCGGAAGTATCTCTCGGATTTGTAATCAGTACATTCAAAGCCCCATTGCCATATCCGGAAAGCACACAGACCGTCAAAGAATAAATGTGATAAATCGGCAACACATTCATATATATATCTTCTCCCTCTTCTCCTATTACGCTTGTCAACACACTTCTCAATTGTTCCATATTGGCATTTAAGTTGCCGTGTGAGAGCGTGGCTCCCTTAGAAAGACCTGTGGTTCCACCTGTATATTGCAAAAAAGCAATGTCATTGTTGGATACAGGAACTACCTTAAAGTCTGCTATTGGGTGTTTCAGGGTATCCTTGAATTGAACGGTCTTGGGAAGATTATAGGGTGGTACCATTTTTTTAAGGTATTTCACCGCAACATTCATCAAGATCCCCTTGGGGAAGCTCAATAAATCACCAATTTTTGTGATAATCACGTGTTCAATCTCTAGTTCTGAGAAAACCGTATCGAGAACATGAGCTGAGTTCTCAAAAATCATAATGGTCCTTGCCCCTGAATCTTGTATTTGATGTTTAAGTTCTCGAGGAGTGTAAAGAGGATTGACGTTCACGACAATCAAACCCGCTCTGATGGCACCGAAGATAGCAACCGGATATTGCATTATGTTGGGCATCATGAGTGCTATTCGATCTCCTTTTTTCAGGCCCAAATCGTTCTGCAGGTAAGCAGCAAATTGTTTGGATAGCTTCTCAACCTCTTTATAACTGAGAGTTGAACCAAAATTTGAAAAAGCAGTAAGTTCCTGAAATTCGGATTCAGCCTCATCTAAAAGTGTTATTAAGGTCCTATTCGGATCCAATTCTAGGTGATCAGGCGTCCCTTCTGGGTAGTTTTTCACCCATGGCTTGTCTGTGCTCATATTCCTTATAATATTATATGTGAACTTGTTATTCTTACATTGTATTAATTTTTTTTCACCCAATTAGTTGCATCAAAGAACTCTTATCGCCATTATGATGTCCTTATTGGGTTAATAGGATATGAATAAATCAAGAATTCCAAATTTTTATCGCTTGTCCATTAAAGACAGAGTTGAAGCCGTGTTTGAAAGAGGTCTGATTTCAGAAGAAGATTATCTGGCACTAAAAAATCAACAGCAACAACTGGATCTGAACAGTGCCGACAAGATGATAGAAAATGTCATTGGTGTTATGGGATTACCCATCGGTCTTGGGCTTAATTTTTTAATCAATGAAAAAGAATATGTGATTCCGTTAGCAGTTGAAGAACCGTCGATTGTTGCAGCATTAAGTTCGGCTGCAAAAATTGCAAGGAAACATGGTGGTTTCAAAGCAGAATCTACAGATCCCATTCTGATTGGACAAATTCAAGTTGTTGGCATTAAGGATCTAGCAAAAGCTCGATCGGAGATTCTAAGTAGAAAAAAGGAAGTTCTAAATCTTGCCAATAGTTTTCATCCAAGAATGCTTGCCCGTGGTGGTGGTGCGAAGGATTTAACTGTTAAAACCTATCCACTAGATTCATTTGATCAAGAAATGTTAATCGTTGATCTTTTTGTCGATACAAGAGATGCAATGGGTGCCAATTTGGTCAATGGAATGTGTGAAGGTGTGGCTTCGCTAATAGAATCGATGACTGAGGGGGAAGTTTTCTTGAGAATCCTATCTAATCTTTCAGATAAATCCCTGGCCACTGCTTCGGTCACAATCCCCACATCAGCTCTTAAAATCAAGGGCTATGATGGCGAAAAAGTTAGAGATGGAATTATCATTGCTTCTGATTTTGCTCATGTGGATCCTTACAGAGCCTCTACTCACAATAAGGGTATTATGAATGGTATTGATGCGGTTGCACTAGCCACTGGAAATGACTGGAGAGCTATTGAAGCAGGAGCACATGCCTATGCTGCCAGACACGGTCGCTACTCTGCATTATCAAAATGGTCAATAGACGATGAAGGCAATCTTGTAGGAAAAATAGAACTACCGATCAAAGTTGGAACCGTAGGAGGACCGATGGAATCGAATCCTGCTGTCGCTCTAAACTTAAGAATAATCAATGTTGAATCGGCAATGGAATTGGCTAGTGTCATGGCTGCTGTGGGATTAGCTCAAAATTTTTCAGCGTTAAAGGCCCTTGTCACCGAAGGTATTCAGACTGGCCACATGACACTTCATGCAAGATCAGTAGTCAAAGCAGCAGGCACTCCAATAAAGTTTTTTGATCAAGTGCTGGAGAAATTATTAATAGATGGTGAGATTAAAGTCTGGAAAGCAAGGGAGATTCTTGAAGGTTTACAAAAAACAATGGGCTCAAAATCTACTAGAACTCTTGGTAGGGCAAGAAAGGTATCCCAATCCATAGAAGGTATTGGTTTTGGGAAAGTTATCCTTCTGGGTGAACACTCTGTTGTCTATGGACGCCACGCAATTGCAGTCCCTGTACCTCTATCGGTTAGAGTAAAAGTTGAGGATTCCGGAGAGGGTGTAACCTTACTGATTCCGTCATGGGGTATCGAATACCAATTGGATAAAGAGCCAGATCAAAGACAATCGTTTGAAAAACCGGCTGGTGCGATACTGGATCAACTGAAATTAAGCAATAAAGACATGACCATTGAAGTTTTTCCTGATATTCCTAGAGGGATGGGCTTAGGAGGATCTGCAGCAATTGCTGTTGCCATTATTAAAGGATTGAGCAACCATTACAATCTTGCCTTGAGTGATGACGAAGTCAACCGAATGGCCTTTGAATCTGAAAAAATTGCACATGGTAATCCAAGTGGAATTGATAACACCATGGCCACTTTCGGACAACCAATAATTTTTAGGTCAGGTAAGACTCCTTTGGTTGAACCATTAAACATTAACGATAATCTCTCCTTGGTTTTAGGTTTTGCTAGGAGCGAAGGCTCTACAGCAACAATGGTAGGCAACGTTCAAAGAGGCTGGAAGAGAAATACTTCAATTTTTGAAAAGATTTTTGATGATATCGATCAGTTGGTTTTAAAATCCATTGCGGCCATCCAGGATAGAGATCTTAATACGCTTGGAGAGATGATGAATTTATGTCAGGGAATGTTAAATGCCCTTCAAGTATCGACACCCGAACTTGAACGCCTTATTTCAATTGCAAGAGCAGCGGGCGCGCTGGGAGCTAAACTGACTGGAGGAGGTGGAGGTGGAGCAATCATCGCCCTGACCCATGAAGAATCCAGTGTAGCAGAAGCAATTGAATCAGAAGGTTTTGAAACCCTTAGTTTTACAGTTAAAAATAATGAAGACAAGGGAAGAAAAAGTCTCTAGCCCTAATGAACTATTGATCCTAGTTGACCCCAGCGACAATGAAGTGGGGTTTTTATCGAAAGCGGAATGCCATGAAGGTAACGGACAATTGCACCGGGCTTTCTCAGTGTTTATTTTTAATTCATCTGGCCAATTACTGCTCCAAAAAAGAAGCCATCAAAAAGAACTATGGAATCTATATTGGTCAAACAGTTGCTGCAGTCATCCCCATAAGGGTGAGGAACTGCATCAAGCAGCAAAACGAAGAATCAATGAGGAATTATCGATAGATTGCGACTTGCATTTTATTTACAAATTTAGTTATCAAGAATCATTTGAAAAGAAGGGCAGTGAACATGAATTGTGTTCTGTTCTAGTGGGTCTCAACGATGGTGATCCTTCCGTCAATAAAACTGAAATTGAAGACTGGAAGTATATCGATGGAAATGAATTGTCCATTGCAATTGAAGAACACCCTGAGCAATATACTCCCTGGCTAAAAATGGAGTGGGCTGAAATCAGGAAAAATTATGTGCATCTGATCAATGATTTACTAGATTTATCATTGCAATAAGAATTTAAAAACATTGCTGATATTAAAATTGCTCTTCTGTCATTGCCATGGTCGCAGTTGAACTGGTACGAATGGATTTTCCATAGGCATGCACTTTGGGCAGAATCTGTTCGGTAAAAAATTGAGCGCCAATAATCTTGGATTCATAAAATGCTTGATCAGAGGCGTTGGATTGAATCTTTTTAGCAGCTGCCTGAGCAGATTTTAGAGCCATCCACCCTGCTATTAATGTACCTAACATCATAAGAAAATTGTAACTTATTGATCCTGCCAAATGCTGATCGTCCCGATAATGATTCATCAAATAATTCAAGGATGAGTTTACGGATTTGATTGATTCACTCAGCTCATCCTCAATCCGGGTAATGATACTGTGGCCCGTGTCCAATTCTGAAATTGTAAGCTCTATGTCTTGCAATAGAGTCTGCAGGGCTAGTCCTTTGTCTTTGAGAATTTTTCTTCCAACCAAATCATTGGCCTGTATGCCGGTAGTACCTTCATAAATTGTAGTGATTCTTGCATCACGAAAATGTTGTGCGGCTCCAGTTTCTTCAATATAGCCCATGCCACCATGGATTTGCAGCCCAATGGAGGTCAATTCTTGGGATACCTCACTGCACCAACCTTTGACTATGGGTGTCATTAAATCGACACGATCACCATGTCGTTTTTGATCCTCAGTGGATGCAGATTTGCGAGAGTAATCCAGTTCAGCAGCAGTGAAATAGATCATAGCTCTCATGGCCTCAATTTGTGATTTCATAGTGAGCAACATACGTCTGACGTCGGGATGATGGATGATGCTGACTCTCTTGCTGCCATCGTGAGTTGTCCCCTGGATTCTATCTTTTGCATAAGCAAGTGCTTGTTGATAAGACCTCTCTGCAATTGCTACACTCTCATTACCTACTCCAATTCGAGCGTCGTTCATCATGGTAAACATACACGCTAAACCTTGGTTAGGTTGGCCGACTAAGTATCCTTCAGCAGCATCGTAATTCATCACACAAGTTGCACAGCCGTGAATGCCAAGCTTATGCTCTAAAGACACTGTTTCCACACTGTTTCTCTTGCCAAGACTACCGTCTGCATTGACAAGGTATTTGGGAACCAAAAATAGTGAGATGCCCTTCACGCCCTCAGGTGCATCTGGAAGTCTTGCCAACACCATATGAATTATATTGTCTGTAAGTTCATGGTCACCCCATGTGATGAATATTTTTTGTCCGGTGATTTTGTAATGTTGCTCTTCAGGCACAGCAGTGGTATTCAGCGCCGCTAAGTCAGAACCTGCCTGAGATTCGGTGAGAACCATCGTTCCTGAAAATTTACCTGAAACCATTTTTGTTAAGTAAAGATTTTTCAACTCATCGTTTGCATGTATTTCCATTGCCCTGATGGCAGCTTGGGACAGCAGAGCAAGATGTGACCAGGAAAAATTAGCAGCCATTACGATTTCATTGACTGGTATGGCGATTGTTGAAGGCAAACCCTGACCACCGAACTCAGGTTTAAATCCCAAACCACTCCAACCACCCTGAATATACTTGTCATAAGCTTCTTGATACCCAGGCGGGACTTCAACGATGCCATTCTTTAACGATACACCATAACGATCTCCATCAACATTGGTGGGTGCAATCACTTCTGTAGCAATCTCAGCGGCTCCAGTTAAAACCGATTCAACGAAGTCTATATTGATGTCTTCACAACCATCAAGTTTCGTAATATTATCTAGACCAATCAATTGATCGAGAACAAATAACATATCCTTTATTGGTGCTTGGTACTGACTCATATAATAACGCTAAGCTCTTTTTTTAAACCATAATTAGAAACTCAGTATAATACTTAGATTACTGAATACAGGACAAAAGAAATACAAAATTAAAATTCTCACTTTTTTTCAGATAAGATTACAATTTCATTACTTTTCATCTAGATTAAATGTGTTCTAAAAAAGGGGAGCAATCAAATCATTATAAAAGGCAAAGAAAATATTGATTGGTTTATTTTTTTTACTACAGTCTTAATTATATTGAGTCTTTGTATTCCATTAATTATAACTCCTGAATTAACTAATCAAATCCTTAACAAGGCTTACGATTACGTGGCTACCAATTTGGGTCCGACCTATATGGTAATGGGAATTAGCACTCTCATATTCTTATTAATACTAGCTCTAAGCACATATGGAAATTTAGTTATTGGTAATGAACACGAACAACCCGAATATGGTCTATTTGGTTGGTCATCAATGTTATTTTGTAGTGGCATTGGAGCTTCTCTTGTTTTATGGGGAACGACAGAATGGGTGTATTACTATCTTGAGCCCCCTTTCAATGCTGAGCCTGAATCGATCGAGGCTATAGCCTGGGCAACTTCGTATGGAATTTTCCATTGGGGAATTACGGGCTGGGCTTTGTATTGCCTACCAGCAGTAGCCATGGCTTATGCGTATCATGTTCGAAATTATGGGACTTTGAGAACCAGCACTGCTTGCCAATCAATCCTAGGCAATAAAGCCAGTGGTGTGGGTGGAAGAATTATAGATTTAATCTATATGGTAGCACTTTTGGGGGTATTAGCTGGAGGTCTAGGATTCACCACGCCCACAATCAGTGCAAACGTTACTGAATTTTTTGGAATAGAAGAAAGTTTGACTGTCACAATTTCCGTATTATTTATCTGCTTGTTAATTTTTGCTACCAGCGTCCATTTTGGCATCGAACGAGGAATTCAGAAATTAAGCAAATTCTGTGTCTACCTGGCATTGTTTTTGTTGGTTTATATTTTAATTTTTGGACCGACAAGTTTCATCGTAAAAACTTCTTTAGACAGCTTAATTTTTACGACGAAGCATTTTATTGAAATGAACATTGGTCCTGCCCCTTTTGGTAAATCAGACTTCAGTAAGACTTGGACGGTATTTTATTGGGCCTGGTTTATTGGTTTAGGTCCTTTTATAGGTATTTTTGTGGCCAGAATATCGAGAGGTAGAACATTAAGAACGATGATTTTCGGTGTTCTTGGATTTGGCACAATGGGGTGTGCACTGTTCTTCATGATCATGGGTAACAATGCACTTTATCTAGAATTAAATGGGTTAATGCCAATTGTTGAAATTATGAACAATGAGGGTGCAGCAATAATGACATCCAAGAGTGTTTTAGCAATGCCTATGGGTAAGTGGATTTTACCTATTTTAGGTTTGTTTGGTTTGATTTTCATGGCGACAACCTATGACTCAGGCGCTTATATTCTAGCTTCTGGAGCAACTAAAAAAATGCAATCGGGTGATAATCCAGAAAAATGGCATCGGGTCTTTTGGGCTATTACCATAGGGTTATTGCCATTAGGATTATTGATTTTATCCTCCGAAGCAACGGATCCAATAGAAAGACTTAGGCCATTTCAAACTATTATTTTATTGATTTCACCCCCCTTAATCATCGTTTATATTCTAATGGCAATGAGCTTAATCAAAAGTATTCGTGAAGACACTAAAACAAAACTAGAAGGAACAATATGAATCTCAATGTTACAACTTTGAAACAAGCCTTAGAGAATGAGTCCTTTGTTATTACAGCAGAAATATCACCACCCTTGTCTGCAGAACCTACAGAACTGGAAGCAAAAATTGATCTCTTGAAAGGATCCGTGCATGCCGTCAATGTAACTGATAATCCCGGAGCGACTGCCCACATATCAAGCTTGGCTGGTTCAGTTATTGTTTTAAATAAAGGCCTTGACCCTATTCTTCAGATGACTTGTAGAGACAGAAATAGACTGGCCATTCAAAGTGAGTTGATGGGAGCATCCGCACTGGGTATTAGGAATGTGTTGGCACTTTCTGGTGATCCCATTAGAGTGGGAAATCAACCTGATGCTAAAGCGGTTTTTGATATCAATTCAAAAACTCTACTGAGCATCATGGGAGACATGAATAGTAAAGGGCAAACCATGGCGGGTAGAGAATTATCGACAAAAACAGAATTCTTCCCAGGGGCTGCAGCAATAGTCCATGATCCAGAGATCGACTGGGATCCAAAAAAACTGAGTAATAAAGCCAAAGCGGGTGCAAAATTTATACAGACTCAATTTTGCTTTGATGTGGAATTGTTAACAAGATATATGGATCGTATTGTTGCATCTGGCTTATCGGAACAACTTTACTTTATTGTTGGCATAGGTCCGTTGAGAAGTGATAAATCTGCCAAATGGATGAAGGACAAATTATTTGGAACGGTGATGCCCGACAATATCGTCTCTCGCATGGCACAGGCAAAAGATCAAGTGCAAGAAGGCATCGACATCTGTGCAGAATTGATTGATCAATTTGGGGACATACCCGGCGTGCATGGAGCTCACCTAATGGCCCCGAGAAATCTTTCAGCTATTGCTCCAACGGTTGCCAAGACTGGTATTAAAATCTAATTGCAGAATTAGAGTCTGCTAGCTAAAAAATCTCTCAACCTATAATAGGCCATTCCCATTGCCATAGCTGGACTCGCAAACCATTTTCCACCTGGAAGTTGAATATGCTTAACTTGCGATAAAAGATCAAGCATATCCCACTCTTTTGATATTGCTGAGGCAATAATTTCAGCTGCGGTATGTGTTGGACCAACTCCATGCCCAGAATAGCCTTGAGAGTAGAAAACATTGTCAGAAAGCTTGCCCAATTGAGGAATTCTTTTGATGCTAACTGCAACATTGCCTCCCCACCCATAGTCAATTTTTACTTTATTCAAGTGAGGAAAGACATTAAGCATCCTCTTTCTAAGATTTCCTTTGATGTCCTTAGGTTCAGCACCAGAATAATTCCATCTGCCTCCAAAAAGGAGCCTCTTATCAGGAGATAAGCGATAATAATCCAAAATGGTATTTAAATCGCAAACAGCCATATCCATAGGAATAATTTCCTTGGCTGCCTCATCGGACAATGGTTCGGTCGCAATGATGCAGCTATTAGCGGGCATAATCATTCTTCTCAAAGATTTATGCAATGTTCCAATGTAGGCATTTCCAGCTAAAACAAGATACTTTGATTGGATATTTCCCTGAATAGTCTTGGTGACCACAGTCTCTCCAAAGTCAATACTAGTGGCTTTTGATTGTTCAAAAATTCTTACACCTAGATTTGTTGCAGCCCTGGCTTCTCCAAGGCAAAGATTAAGAGGATGAAGGTGCCCACTTCCAGAATCGATTAGGCCACCCACATAATTTGCAGACCCCACATAGTTCCTGATTTCATTTTGCTCAACCAGAGTTAACTGGTGTTGATATCCCCTTTTATCCCAATCTTCCTTTCGTTCAATAAGTTCTTGGAACTGCACTTTATTCAATGCAACTTCAATAAACCCTGATTTTAGATCGCATTCAATTTTAAATTCCTGAATTCTTTCTCTCACCAAATCAGCTGTTTTTGCTCCCAGCTCCCATACAGATTGGACAGATGCATCGTCCATTCCTTTTGAAAGTTTAGGATTGTAGGTAAACCCTGTGATTAATTGACCGCCATTTCTGCCACTTGCTCCCCAACCAACTTTTGCAGACTCAATGACAACCACATCAAAGCCTTTTTTTGCAAGATTGATAGCCGTATTTATTCCTGTAAAACCAGCGCCCACTATGCAAACATCTGCTGAAATACTTTGCTCTAGCACTGGGAATTCAAGAGCATCATTTATGGTATCAGCATAATAAGAGTTGGGGTGATCTAGATCTATATTCTCAATATTATTCATGGCAATAAATCATAAAATGATAATTCTTGATATCTGAAAAACAGTATAATATCTAAGTATAAAGCAATTTAGGAAACGATAGTATGGCAAGAAAGAACAAACGTCGATCCAGAAGAAGTAAAACCTCTGGTGATCATGATTCAATTCAGCCTGTAGTCACGAAAGGAATGGAAGGGGGAAAATACCAGCCTCTCAGTGATCACGAGATAGAACAGATACACCAAACAACATTAGACGTCCTAGAAAATATAGGTATGGCCAACCCTTTACCTCAATTAAAGGAAGTGGCTTTAGAACAGGGATGTAATTTTACGGATCAAGGACGCTTGTGTTTTCCAAGATCCTTGGTGGAAGACGTGATTGCTCGTGCCGGAAGAGATTTTATTATGTATGGTCGTGATCCAAAACATGATATTGAAATGTCTGACAAAAAAGTTCATCTCTATGGCGGTGGTGAAGCTGTCACCATTTTAGATCTGGGAGCAACAAGCTATCGTCCATCAATCATTAATGATGTTTATGATATTGCTCGGATGGTTGATTATCTGGAACATATTCATAGTTATTCAAGACTTGTTGTAGCCACAGAGTTTTCAGATCTACTGAAAACAGATATCAATACCGCCTATGCCAGTGTTGTTGGCACCGCAAAACATACTGCTCTGACTTTTGCCAACGGCAAGCACATAAAACCGACTATAGAAATGCTGGATCTAATTGCAGGAGGTGAAGGTAAGTTTTTAAAGAGGCCTTTTTGCCATGGTGGTGGTTGCACGGTAGTCTCGCCATTACGATACGGAACCGATAACTGTGAAGTTGCGATTGCTTCCATCGAAATGAATGCTCCGGTTTGGGTAGTGATTGCACCACAATCGGGTGCAACAGCACCAGCAGCTCTGGCAGGCTCTCTAGTACAAGTACTAGCAGAAACGTTGGCAAGTTTATTACTCATTGACTTAATCAAGCCTGGTCATCCCGTAATCTTTGGTCCTTGGCCTTTTGTTACGGATCTCAGAACCGGGTCTTTTTCTGGTGGCAGTGGTGAAGAAGCACTTATGAGTGCTGCATCGGCACAAATTACCAATCATTATGGACTCGCCAGCTCAGTTGGTGCTGGTATGACCGATTCCAAACTACCTGACGCTCAAGCAGGCTATGAAAAAGGCATAACAGTTGCGATGGCAGCATTGGCAGGCTGCAACAATGTTTCTGAGTCATCTGGAATGATGGCAAGCCTAATGGGATGCTCCTATGAATCTTTGGTCATAGACAATGATATGCTGGGCATGATCATGCGGGTGGTCAGAGGCATCGAAGTGAATGAGGAAACCCTCTCCTATCGAGCAATCAAAGAAACAGTCGAAGGCGAAGGACATTTCTTAAGGGACCCTCAAACGCTGTCTCTGATGAAATCTGAATACCTCTACCCCAATCTTGCAGATCGAAGTACACAAGAAGAGTGGGAATCTGAGGGATCTCCTGATATTAGACAGCGAGCAGAAAAACAAGCAAGAGAAATACTTAATTCCCACTATCCGGTTTATATTGATGAAAAAATCGATAAGAAGGTCAGAGATAATTTCCCTATCGAAATACCTTTGGATGTGATTAAACCAACTAAAGATCGTTTTTAGTCTCTATTGTAATGGTAAAAGAACGTAAAAGACGAGGTGGCAGCAAGGCAAGAAAAGCTATAAGAAAACAATCTCCGAAAAAAGAAGTTGTTACTCAGGGGCTAGAAGGAGGCAAGTATCTCCCCTTAAGTAACTCAGAGATTGAACAAATCCATCAAACTGCACTGGATGTCCTTGAAAAGATTGGGATAGGAGATGCTATTCCTGAAATTCTTCATTACACCATACCCAAGGGTTGTATCCACGATACAGATGGTCGTCTTAAATTTCCAAGATCACTGATTGAAGATGCCATAGCAGCCACACCAAAAGAAACAATGAGCCGCGGCGTTGACCCAAAATATGATTCTTTAGTCAAAAACAATAAGATGTACACTTCAACCTCGGGCGAACCCATTTCAATTTTCGAATATGAAAGTCAATCTTACCGACCCACAACATTGGTCGATATCTACGATGCTGCTCGTTTATGTGACCAATTGGAACATATTCATCAATATGGGCAGCCTTTTGCTGTAACGGAATACAGCCAGGAAAAATATGTCCACGATATTAATACCGCTTATGCAGCCATTGCCGGCACGCAAAAACATATCAGTCTAGCAGTGGATAATGTTGAACATATAGATTCTTTGATTAACTTGTTTGATACCTTTCTCGGTGGTGAAGGTAAATTTATTGAGCGTCCTTTCCTAAGCATAGGGGGATGTCCTATAGTTTCTCCATTAAAGTTTGGCAAGGACAATGCTGAAGTCATGGTTAAAATGGCAGAATTAGGACTGTCAATTGGTGTTTGCACGGCCCCACAATCGGGGACGACTTCACCTGCTTCCTTGGCCGGCAGCCTCGTTCAATCCTTTGCTGAAACATTGGCTTGTCTGTGTGTTGTCCATATGATAAATCCCGATTCTTATTGCGATTTTGAAATGTGGCCTTTTATCTCTGATCTAAGAACGGGAGCTTTTTCCGGCGGTAATGGGGAACAGGCATTAGTGATGGCTGCCACAGCACAAATATGTAATCACTATGGGCTTCTTTCAAGTGTGGCTTCAGGTATGACGGATTCAAAAACCATGGATGCACAAGCAGGTTATGAAAAAGCAATCACAACAACAGCAACTATGTTAGCTGGCAGTAATTTTGTTGCGTCTTACGCGGGCGCAGTCGGCAGTATTATAGGATTCTCTTTTGAAGGTGCAATCATTGACAATGACATGCTTGGAAATATTCAAAGACTTGTCAAAGGCATTGAAGTCAACGAACAAACTTTATCCTATGATGTGATCAAGGACGTAATCGAGGGAGATGGGCATTATTTGAAGCACCCTCAGACCCTTGAATTAATGGAAACAGAATTTTTGTACCCTAATTTGGCTGATCGGAGAACAACGCAAGAATGGGAAGCCGGTGGTAAAGAAACAATTTTTGACTTGGCTCATATCCAATTGTTGGAAATGATGGACAATCATTATCCCAATTATATACCTGCAATAATTGATAAAAAAATTAGAGACTCTTTTCCCATTAAACTTAAACAAGAAGATATGAAGAAAGGTAATAGTAGATGGTAGCTAATTTATTTACCCTCGAGTACTATGTATTCTTTCTAGCATGGAGATAACGTGATGACTGATGATTTTGATGATATTGTTCTTTCAGAACTCAAAGACGATGAACTCATAGAACAAATGCATGAGGATTTGTACGATGGTCTTGCTGAAGAAATTGCAGAAGGCACCCAAATCCTATTGGATCGAGCTTGGGGGGCACCCAAAATCCTAGAAGAGGCACTGGTCGAAGGCATGGTCGTTGTTGGTGAGGATTTCCGCGATGGCATACTTTTTGTGCCTGAAGTGTTACTAGCAGCTAATGCTATGAAAGCGGGCATGGCTTTATTGGAACCAATCCTTTCTGCATCAGGTGTTGAGCCCATAGCACGTATGGTGATTGGAACGGTCAAAGGAGACATTCATGACATTGGCCAGAAGCTAGTGGGTATGATGATGGAAGGGGCAGGTGTTGAAGTTTTTAATCTTGGTGTCAACACAGATGTAGACGAATATATTAATGCCCTTGAAGAACATAATGCCACAATACTGGGAATGTCCGCATTACTCACCACAACCATGCCCTATATGAAAGTGGTCATCGATGAATTAAAGACCAGAGGGCTCCGAGACAAATATATCATTATGGTTGGCGGTGCTCCACTCAACGATGAATTTGCTGAACATATAGGTGCAGATGCTTATTGTATGGATGCAGGAAGTGCGGTTGAGACTGCAAAAAAATTAATTAATGTTGCATGATCTAATCAACGAGATTAAAATCCACTAAAGCGCCAATTTGAGTCAGCTTGCTGGCGCATTATAAATATAGCTAAATAGACCTTAAGTGGCCCGTCTAGCAAATGCTGACGGGTTTTTTTGTCTCTCCCAATGGTAAAAAGATATTAATATAGGTGTGTATGGAAAAATTACTCAAAGCTCTGAACCAAGGTATTGTTTTTATAGAGTTTACTAGTCTGAACTCTGGCGAGGACAGAACCTTGCAGTGTACCCTAGATAAAGAGTATCTGGACAGTCATAATGCAATGAAACAAAATCCAGAAAATGACACTATTCTGGTGTTTAGATTGGATAAAAAATCTTGGGAAGACATTAGAGTGGACAGTATTCAAAAATGGTACCGAGACGATGAAAGTAAAGAATAATCTCATCATCGCTTGTGGTGCACTCTCCTATGAGCTTAACCTAATAAAAAAGTTGAATAAATGGGAACACATAACGATCCAGTGTCTGGATGCGAAATTACACGACACTCCAAAACTGATACCCGGAAAAGTTAAAGAGAAACTGGATTCGATAAGCGGTGATTATGATGAGGTATTTATAGCCTATGCGGATTGCGGTACAGGAGGGCTGCTAGATGCTTTGTTGGAACCCTATAATATTGAACGCTTACCTGGGGCACACTGTTACGAATTTTTTAGTGGCTCAGAGATATTCAAAGCACTATATACCAATGAAATGGGAACTTTTTACTTAACAGATTTTCTGGTCAAACATTTTAATCGTCTTGTCATTCAAGGTCTTGGATTGGATAAACACCCAGAATTAAAGGTGGAATATTTTGGCAACTATAAAAAAGTAGTCTATCTTGCCCAATCAAAGTCTGAAAAATTGATTGAAAAGTCTAGACAATGTGCTGAATTCCTAGAACTTGAGCACTCGACACACTATACGGGTTTGGGAAATTTTAAAAAACACATTGAAGAATCGGTCGGAGTTAAGCATTGATGGCTAAAATGACTACATTTTTTTGGAGAGACATACCGTCACATGTAATATATAAAGTTGGTCGAGAAAAATATAAAAAACAACTGGATCCAAAATTTGCAATTGCTATAGACAGAGCCGCCATGCGGGCAGGAAAAGGCTCCAGTGAGGCTTATATGCAAGAATGGAGAAGAGAAACACAGCGTCTTGATGGGGATCCAGAAGAATTAATAGAAATACTTGTCAGTCAACTTGAAAATGAATTTCCTGATGATATTCTTGAAAAAACCATCAAATCTAGTGGAATAAAGCCAAAATAAAACCATGTCTACAACAGAAACAGTCTTAAGTTCTAAAACCAAAGAAATCAGAATAGGCTCTGATCAGCCTTTTGTCGTCATTGGTGAACGTATCAATCCTACCGGGAGAAAGTTACTTGCTGAGGAAATGAAATCAGGCAATTTAGAAAGGGTCAAAACTGATGCTATTGCACAAATAGCAGCAGGTGCTCAGATGCTTGATGTTAATGCCGGAATTCCATTAGCAGATGAGCCCATGATTCTCGCAGAATCAATTAAATTGATTCAAAGTGTAACGGATGTCCCACTGTGTATTGATTCCTCAATTGTAGATGCGTTAGCAGCAGGACTTGAGGCATATGAAGGTAAAGCGCTGCTGAATTCTGTCACGGGAGAAGAGGAGCGACTAGAAAGAGTATTGCCCTTAGTCAAGCAGTATGGTGCTGCTGTAATTGGTATATCCAATGATGACACAGGCATCTCAGAAGATATTAATGTCCGTTTTGAGGTTGCTAAAAAAATAGTCGAACGTGCGAGCGATCACGGCATACCCAAAGAAGACGTGATCATAGATCCATTAGTGATGCCAATTGGAGCACTGAATCAGGCAGGCAGACAAGTTTTAGAACTAGTCAAAAGACTCAGAGAAGATTTAAAGGTAAACACCACATGTGGTGCTTCGAATTTAAGTTTTGGTCTACCTAATCGTCATGGTTTAAATGCCGCATTCATAGCAATGGCAATCAGTTCAGGAATGCCTTGTGCTATTACTAACCCATTAGATAAAGAAATCATGCAATCAATAAGGGGGGCGAATGTCGTTATGGGGCATGATCCAGAATGTGCTGAATGGATCAATAATTACCGCGAACCCAGAGAAAAGCAATCCAGACGCAGAAGAAAGAGATCCTAAAAATTTTTCATGCCTAACTCAAAGAATAATGAGTACAAAATTGCATTTGTACCTTCCGGAAAAAATGGATGCTTCCCTGAAGGCACAAAAATCCTTGATGCTGCAAGAATACTGGGGGTGGACTTAGACTCTGTTTGTGGAGGAAGAGCTATTTGTGGGCGCTGTCAAATAGAATTATCTGAGGGAGAACACGCAAAACATCGCATTTCATCAAAGCTAGAAAATCTTTCATCAATCACTGAAGCTGAAAAAAAATATGCCAAGCGGAAATCGTTGAAGGCCAATAGAAGGTTAGGTTGTCAGTCAAAGATCCTAGGAGATATTGTGGTAGATGTGCCACCTGAAAGCCAACTACATCAGCAGCTTGTCAGAAAAGAATTTGAAGCTACAGAAATTACCATCAACCCATCCGTCCATTTATATTACATAGAATTAGCAGAAGCTATTTCCACTAAAAGAGCCAATCTGCTCAATCAAATTAAGACAGCACTGGAGGATCAGTGGTCACTGACAAATCTAAATTTTATAGTTGAAGATTGGAAACAAATTCTAGCGATCTTAAAAGAAGGCCAAGGAACATGTACAGTTGCAGTCAGAAATAAACAGGATCTGATAGCAATCTTCCCCGGTTTTATAGAAAGCTGTTACGGAGCTGCAATTGATATAGGCTCAACAACGATTGCGATAAATTTATGTAATTTATCCGATGGGTCCATTGAATCTAACCAAGGATCTATGAATCCACAGATAAGATTTGGTGAAGATCTAATGAGCAGACTTTCTTACTGTATGCAAAACCCTGGATCGCAAGAGAAATTAACTCAAGCAGCTAGAACTGCAATCAATGGACTCATTCAAAAAGCATGTGATGAAACTGAAATTAATCTCCAACAGGTTCTAGAACTAACCATCGTAGGCAACCCGGTCATGCACCACCTTTTTCTTGGATTTGATCCTATACCCTTAGGCCTATTGCCTTTTAAATTGGCCACAGAAAAAGCATTGCATCTGCGAGCTGCAGATCTTGGTATAGATATTAACCAGCATGCCGAAGCCTATGTCTTGCCATGTCTAGCCGGTCATGTTGGAGCTGATGCAGCTGCTGTTCTATTAACTGAAAAACCATACAACCAAGAAGAGGTTAATCTCATTGTCGATGTGGGCACTAATGCCGAAATTATCATTGGCAATGAAAATAAATTATTGGCCGCTTCCAGTCCAACTGGACCCGCCTTTGAGGGTGCCCAGATCAATTCAGGTCAGCGTGCAGCTCCGGGTGCCATTGAGAGAGTCAGAATCAATCCTGAAAACTTTGAACCTAGATTTAAAGTCATTGGCTCAGACTATTGGTCTGATGAAAGCGAGTTTGAAGACAGCATTCAAAAAATAGGGATCACTGGCATTTGTGGCTCAGGAATCATTGAAGCAGTAGCGGGAATGTATCTTGCCGGAATTATCAGCCAAGATGGCCTGATGAATGAATCATTAGTAACTAAAACTGATCGATTAATTCAACAAGGAAGAACGTTTTCCTATTTTTTGCATCGTGGGACACCTGAGGTATTAATCACTCAAAATGATATTCGAGCAATCCAGCTTGCAAAGGCAGCTTTGTATGCAGGAGCAAAACTTCTGATGGATAATTTGGGTGTTGAAAAGGTCGATAAAATAAGGCTTGCAGGTGCTTTTGGTAGCCACATTGATGTTAAATATGCAATGGTTCTAGGAATGATTCCAGACTGCAAAATAGATATGGTGACTTCGGCTGGTAATGCGGCCAGCACGGGTGCAAGAATGGCGCTCTTGGACACAGTTAGCCGGGATGAAATTGAAAAGGAAATAAGAAAAATAGAAAAAATTGAAACAGCGACTGAAGCAAAATTTCAAGAGTATTTTGTTCACGCAATGGCTATTCCACATAATATTGATGAATTCAGGGAACTGTCAAAAATTGTAAATCTTCCCGAAAGAACTATCTCTCAAAATCCAAAACGGAGAAGACAAACAACCCAGTCGTAAATCAGACAATCCCCCCTCACAAGCGTTCTGAATGCCACAAAATGTGATCACCTATAAAAGTTGAAACAAAAAAGTAACTGTGATCATAGCCTGCATGTCTTCTTAGCTTGATCGAAATTCCTTTCTCCTCGCAAGCTTGCTCCAGAAGATCTGGTTTCAAGTAGTCAGTCAGATATTCATCATCATCGCCCTGATCGACCAAAATATCGCTGGACCAACCTTTTGTACGAACTAAATCACAGGCATCATAATCTTGCCAATGACTGGTATCCTCGCCTAAGTATCGAGTGAAGGCATTTTCACCCCAAGGCGCTTTTGTGGGAGCACAAATTGGGGAAAAAGCTGAAACAGATTTAAATAGCTCAGGGTTTTTAAAGGCAATGGTTAAGGCACCATGACCGCCCATTGAGTGGCCAAAAATACCTACTCTTTTCATATCGGTTGGAAAATTAGACTCTAGAATGGAAAGGAGATCTTTAAGGATGTAGCTATACATATTGAAATGCTCAGACCAAGGTTCTTGGGTGGCATCCAGATAAAAACTCGCACCCTGGCCGAAGCCATAATCGGGATCATCTGGCACCCCCTCACCCCTTGGACTAGTATCAGGAGACACCACAATGATACCTGCCTCAGTAGCGTAACGCTGAACTCCAGCTTTGATACGAAAGTTTTCCTCCGTACACGTCAGTCCAGATAACCAAATCAGGACCGGTAATTTCTTAACTTCTGACTGTGGAGGCAAAAAAATTGAGAACACCATGTTACAGTTGGTGGATTCACCCCAGTGAGAATGCACTTGATAGTGACCACCAAAAGTCTTGTTTTCTGCTTCAAGTGATAGCTTCATCTAATCAATCTTCTTACCCAAGATGAAAACTGTTGCGACCACAGTTGAAAGACCTATTAGAATCATGATCCAAGGTGAGATGCCGAATCCGGTTGGAATTGTGCCAATCAATAAAGCAATTGAGGCAACGGTTATAGCATAAGGTAATTGGGTTGTAACGTGATCTATGTGACTACAACCTGAAGCCATCGATGACAAGATAGTGGTATCTGAAATAGGAGAACAATGATCACCCCAAACAGCTCCACTGAGAACACATGCAACTGATGAATATAGAATAAACATATGATCAGGATCTGCCAGCCCATTCATTAATAAGACTTGCCAAACCAAAGGCACCACAATGGGATAAAATATTCCCATAGTCCCCCAACTGGTCCCTGTAGCAAAGGCTGTGGCTGCCGAGAGTATAAATACTATAGTTGGTATAAATGCTACAGGTAAAAATGCGCCAAGAATGGAGACCAAATACTTTGCAGTCTGCAGTATCTCAGTTGTCTCACCAAGAGACCAAGCCATGATCAGAATAATGATTGCAAAGATCGTGAATTTAATTCCCCCGTACCAGGACTGTACGGTCTCTTCTAGGGACATAATACCCTGGATAAGGGTTAATAAGACTGCAAACATCACTGCGATCAAGGATCCCCACATAAGAGCTTGATAGGCATCGGCAGAACCAATAATCTCCATGACAGAGTTGCCTTCCCCGGTCATAAATAATCCAACAATAACACTTCCGATGAATATAAGAATTGGGATAATCGCATTATAAGCTTTTGCCCTCATTGGCTCTTTTGGCTCAAGTTGCTTGGATTCAGATTCATTGGTATAGCCCATCTCAGCTCCTTGGAGGGAATAATCTTCCCCTGCCCTTGCTGCTATTTCATATTTGTGCATTGCTGCAAAATCTCTACCAGAGCCCGCAATGGTTAATACAAAGGCCAACATAAAAACGGGATAAAAACTATATAGAATTGAATTTAAATAAATGTAATAAGCAGATTCATTGATTTCATTAATCTGCCCGATGGATGCATCAATCATTCCTAACTGATATCCAACCCAAGTTGTAATCAAGGCAATGCATGCGATCGGTGCTGCTGTAGAATCAACTAAGAACGCTAATTTCGCTCTGGAAATCTTAAGTTTGTCGGTTATTTTTCTCATGGTATTGCCAACAACTAAGGTATTGGCATAATCATCAAAAAATATAGCTATGCCCAGAAAAGAAGTTATTAATTGACCACGTTTTGCATTGGTGGTAAACCGCGTTAGGGAATTGACAACTCCAAGCATGCCCCCATTCTTTGATATGATTCCGACCAGTCCTCCAATCATCAAAGTAAAAATTATTATCGCTGCATGATCTGGGTTTGCCAGTGAGTTCTTGATGTACCTTGCGATAATATCGAGAAAACTTTGTCCCAACACGGTGATATTAAGACCAAGGATAGAGAACGATCCAATCCATATCCCTAAAAACAAAGATGGAATCACGCTCTTGGAGATGAGAGCCATCAGAATGGTAAATAATGGGGGTAAAACAGATAACCATCCCCATAAAACGTTGATTTCCTTTGTAGCTATCTCTGACTCATCGACCACGATACTAATAGAGTATGAGCCCTTTTCTTCTATGACAATATTGCTGAAGTTAACACTATTGGAATCCATGCAATCATCGGGTTGATAGGCAAGCTTATTAATTTCTATCGAATAATTGCAGAGATTGGCATTTGAGGCATCTGCTATTGAAATATCAAAAGGAATTCCTGTCAGTGCAACCTCAGGGACTTGTATTTCAGTCTCAGCCATTGCACCCAATGAGCAAACCAATAGCAATAATATGGAAAGCAATTTCTTATGTATCATGTTCATAGTTGGGTGATTAAAAAGTTTTGCCATCTAGTTTATAAAGCTGTCCTCCTTTAATGACAACATCAATATTCTCCAAAGCTTGAATATTGCTGATTGGATTATCTCGCAGAGCGATGATATCTGCAAAAAACCCTGGATTTATTTGGCCAACTTGATTACCCCAACCCATCACATCCGCTGCATGTATGGTCGCTGCTTGGATGGCCTCAATTGAGGTCATGCCTTGTCTGACCATGTAAACAAATTGTTTGGCATTATCACCGTGTGGATACACTCCAGCATCGGTTCCATAAACGATTCTTACTCCTGCCCGATGTGCTTTGGTAAAACCATTTCTTTGTTCTGCTGTTGTTTCTCTGTTTTTTCTTAAAAATTCTTCAGGCCAGTTCTCCTCCTTACCAGCGATATTAATGTAGTCACCGTTGTAAATATCCATCGACAAGGCGACATTATGTTCTTTCGCCAGTTGGATGCCTTCATCGTCTATGAGTGATGCATGTTCAATTGAATCAACACCAGCCAAAATGGCTTCTTTGACAGACTGAGCTCCATGAGCGTGGGCAGTCACCTTAATACCTGCTTTGTGACCCACTGCAACGACCGCTGCAATCTCTTCAGGAGTCATTTCTGGACTGCCAGGAAGACTACCAAAAGCTAACACAGCACCAGATGCGATCATCTTCAACACATCTGCCCCTCCATCGACAGCTGTTTCCGCTCTGTTCCTAAAATTTTCCACTCCCTGTGTTACACCTTGTCGAATGTGAGCTGGAACGTTGCCTGTATAACCAGGAACATCGATATCACCACCGCCACCTGGGATGGTCAAGTAGAAACCCGAAATTTGCATTCTTGGACCATCAGTTAATCCGGCGTTGATCTCATCTCGTAATAATTTATCAGTCCAAGCAATATAGACTCCCAAATCGCGAACTGAAGTGAATCCGGCTAGTAATGTCTTTTTCACAAGACCTCTTCCAATAGCGATCTGTTCCAGCTGCGTCATAGTTAGATAATCAACCAATGGTCTATAATGGTCTTCCGATATATGGGTGTGCATATCGATCAGACCTGGTAGACAAAAATAATTTGATAGGTTAAGTGTGTCTATATCATCATAATCTGTCTTAGAGTAATCGAAATCGAGGGACTTTATTTTTCCAGAACCCTGATCAATGCTAATCATTACATTGTTTCGTACCAAGCTATTTTTAATATCGAGCATTTGGCCACAATGTATTCTAGACAAAGGCTCTTGGCCATTTAGGCTGCTGACAAAGACGAGAAGATAGATGGAAACAAAGCTGATCAAGAATCTATTCATGAGCAACACCTTAGCATAGAAATAAGTTCATTTATGGGTATT
>CAXGBD010000009.1:0-30194 GCA_964008355.1 uncultured Gammaproteobacteria bacterium
TAAATTAGAAATTCTTTCAAATGGCAAACAACACAGTTTTCCCTTCAACGTTTCAGCACTTATCCATTGCTAGTGGCATTCGGGCAGCGATGTCCAGAAATCCGGAAAAGCAATGTTTTAAACATGGTCAACATACAAGATCTTATAAAGATTTGGTTTCCAGAATGGATCGGGTTAGCAGTGGTTTAATTAATGATTTGAAACTTCAACCTGATGACCATGCAGCTATAGTTGCAGTGAACTCTATTGAGTATATGGAAATCATTTTGGGAGCTTCACAAGCGAATATTGCTGTGGCGACTATTAACCCAAAACTCTCAGTGACTGAAATTATAGCAATCTGTGATGATGCGGAAGCTAAAGTATTGTTCCTTGATGCAACTATGATTGAGAACCTCCATGGTGCTGAATTTAGAACCATAAAAAAAATTATTAGTATCGCTGATGATCTTGAGCAATGGCTTCAAAAATGCAAACCAATGATGGAATATCCTGTGGTCAAGGAGTGGGATGTTTTTACCATCCCATATACCTCTGGTACAACGGGTAAACCCAAAGGCGTATTAGTTCCACATCGTTCAAGAGTTCTTACATTGTTTGGAATGGCAGTGGAATATGGATGTTATTCTCCAGAAGATCGCTTCCTAGCTATCGCTCCAATGTGTCACGGTGCGGGTATGATTTTTTCACTGGCACCAATTTTCTTTGGTGGCTATGCCGAAATTATGGATCGATTTGATCCTGAGGAAATTGTCACAACTTTTAAGAAGGAAAACATAACCGGATTTTTTGGGGTACCCACACACTTTCATGGGATAACAGGATTAGAAACATCAATATTGACAAAGAATCAGTCAAGCTCTCTTAATACTATTATTTCCAATGCAGCCGCACTGCCGCAAACAACCAAAGAAAAAATCGTTGAAATTTTTGGCGACAATATTTTACATGAAACTTACGGTTCTACTGAGGGGGGCATTATTGCAAACCTGAGACCACCAGATCAATTAAGAAAAGAACAATGTGTTGGTCAAGCTTTTCCTTGCACGGCCACTAAAATTCTCAATGTTTCTGGTGAAGAGTGTGCGCCAGATGAAGTGGGTGAATTATTCTCAACTAGCCCTTATCTATTCAATGGCTACTGGAACAAACCCGAAGAAACTGAGGAAGCGATTCAAAATGGCTGGCTGACTGTTGGCGATTTAGCTAAGAAAGATAGCGAGGGTTACTTGTACATTGTTGATCGTAAAAAAGACATGGTGATTTCCGGGGGGATTAATATATACCCTAGAGAAATAGAAGAAGTTTTATTCAGCCACCCCGATATTATCGATGCTGCGGTTGTGGGAGTTGCTGATGAGAAATGGGGTGAATCCATCAAGGCTTTTCTTGTGACCCGAAACAATATTGATTTAAATCTAGAGGCAGTTAGAGCCTTCTGTGAAGATAAAATTTCAACCATCAAAATGCCGAAAATAGTAAGCATTATCGATGAAATACCGAGGAATGTGGGCGGAAAAGTGCTAAAAACATCTTTGAGAAAACTTAATCAATGACTAACAAGACAATAATGGTGGATTACTATTTTGACTATCGTTGTCCTTGGACCTATTTAAGTTTTAAAAGACTGATTCAAACTACCACAAGAACTGCTTCCAAAATCAACTGGAAACCGGTGGCACTAAAGATGATCAATGAGACGCTCAATCCAGATAACAATGAGAATCAGTCTTGCAATCTATCAAAGATGAGCTACTCCAGAAAGGATCTACAAGATTGGTCGACATATTGTGGTTTATCGATAACACCTAGAAACGATGTGCTAGAAGATATCTCCATAAAAGCATTATGCGGTGCCGTTTATGCTATAAAGAATAAAAAAGTCAAAGATTACAGCTCATTGGTTTTCCAGGCTCACTTTAGTAACCAGCAAGACATATCTGATGATGACGTGCTGTTAGATATTGCCAAAAGAATTGAATTAAATTTAACAGATTTTAAAACCTCAATCAGTTCAAAAAATAATTTAAAGCACTTACAGGACAATACAAATGAATTGATTCAACGAGGTGGCTTTGGTTCGCCTACTATGTTCGTTGACAATGATATGTACTATGGCAACGACAGAATGCCCCTTGTAGAATTTTCCATTGGCAGAGCGAGCGGTAAAATTTTAGTCCTGCCAGGTCAGCATGATACATAACTGAATGAATATGATAGATTATTAGGGATGTATAAATCTGCGAAAACAACGCGAAGAAAGTTTTTACTCGGCAGTGCATCCGCAATTGGCCTCTCTCTGAACTACTCAAAACCTGCTATGGCCAACCTTAGTGACACCAAACTCTATCGATCTTGGGAAGATTTGGCGAGGAAAAAATGGACTTGGGATAGCATTACCCATTCTACACATGGTACCAATTGCACAGGCCAATGCGCCTTCAATGTGTATGTTAAAAATGGTGTGGTCTGGCGAGAAGAACAGCAAGGCGAATACGGTGCTTCGAGTGATGCTCCAGATTACGGTCCTAGAGGATGCCAAAAAGGATTGCGTCACTCCAAGTATATGTATGGCAAACAAAGAATTTTATATCCTTTAAAAAGGGTTGGCGAGAGAGGACAAGGCAAATGGGAAAGGATTTCTTGGGATCAAGCCATGTTAGAAGTTGCTGACAAATTTTTGGATTATAACGTTGAATACGGGCCGGAATCTGTCACCTGTGGATTGGGTACCCAAATGGTGATGAAACGGGCATCTTATGCCAGCCTTCTCCGATTTGCTAATATCAGTGGTGTGCAAATGCCCGAAGCTTTTGCTGGTGTAGGGGATCTTTTTTCTGGTGCCCATATAACTTTTGGTCATGTCACTTTAGGCAATACAATGGCGGAAATTTATAAATCCAAGTGTTGTTTAATTTGGTTTTGCAACCCAGCTGTCACCCGGATACCAGATGCCCATTTTTTCTGGGAAGCAAAATATAACGGCACTGAAGTTATTTCCGTTTCCCCTGATTTTAATGCAAGCGCAATGCATGCAAGCAAATGGCTAAACCCAAAACCTGGCAGCGATATTGCACTGGCAATGGCGATGGTTCAGACTATCTTGCAAGATCGGAGCTTTGATACCGAATACATCAAAGAACAATCTGATTTACCTTTTCTGGTGAGGACAGATAATCTTAAATATCTCAGGGGGACTGATTTTGATACTCCTGAGGCAAGGGATAATATGTTTTACCTCTGGGATGAAGTCACCAACGCTCTTGTGGAAGCTCCAGGAACAGGTACACCACCAGTCTCACCCGGAACTCCTGAACACCTGATCCAATTGCCGTCTATTGAGTTGGCTGGTATTGATCCTGCAATTGAGGGAGAGTGGACTGTTGAAACAAAAGAGGGATCTATAAGGGTCACAACAGTTTTTGAACTAACCAAAAGACGTGCAGCGCAGCATACCCCTGAAATGGCTCAAGAGATAACCGGTATTCATGCGGATAGCATTCGCCAAGTAGCAAGAAAATTTGCAAGTGCAAAACCCAGTATGATTTATGCAGGCTATCGAGCTTCAAAATATCTGCACGGTGATCTATTGCAGAGAGCCTTGTTTTTACTTCTTTGCATCACTGGCAACACTGGAAAAGAAGGTGGTGGACTAACAATTACCAACCTTGCCAAAGATGATGCAGTGTTTCCATTTGCTTTGTCAAACCCAGCTGCTCTTTTCAGAGTTGCAACGCTTTCACGCTGGGATTACGTACATGCCAATATGAAAGAACATAATGCAGATGCTTTTGGAGAAGAGCTGGCAGAGGAAATGGATAAATACTTTCAAGAATCGGTGGACCGTGGTTGGTTTCCTGATTATTCCAAAATACCTTGGAAAATGGGCATGTTCTCAGGAACCAATGCTGCAAGCTGGCGCTCATCAGGAAAACGTTGGCGGGAAACTGCTTTCGGTAAACTGGAAACCATTGTCACATTTGCGACGGATATGGGAACAACAGCCATGTATTCTGATTATGTACTCCCAATTGCGCATCACTATGAACGACATGATTTTCACTTAGAACCGAGAACACCCTATATGCAAGTCATTGATAAAGCAGTAGAGCCATTGGGAGAATCTGTTGACGACTGGACGGCTTATAAAAGATTAGCAGAAGCCATCAGTCAGAGGGCAAAGGAACGTGATGTTCAGCCTATTGATGACAATGTCATTGGCGTACCCATTACAAGAGACTACAAGAACTTCCTCGACGACTACACCAGCAAAGGATCAATCAAATCAGTAAAGGATGTGATCCAATTCTTGTTGGATAATTCCAGTGGCATTCAGAGTGTGTCTTTTGATGAATTAGCAGAAAAAGGTTTTCTCAGAAACAAGGGATCAGAAACAACTGTGCATAGTAAAGAATCGCCCTATTACTCAGATATTTGGGAAAGCGTTCACGAAAAAAGAGGTTATAAAACTCTCACTCATAGACAACAGTTTTATATCGATCATGAATGGTTCTTTGAATTCGATGAAGTCTTGCCTAAACATAAAGACGCATTAGTGAATGAAGGCTATCCTATGAAAATGATCATGGGACATGCAAGGCATGGAATCCATAGTATGTGGAGAGATGACAGCTTTCTCCTGAGTCTGCAAAGAGGTGAACCCGATATCTACGTCAACCCTAAAGATGCTGCAAAGAAAGGGGTTGATGATGGAGATTTGATTCAAGTGTTCAACAAGACAGGTTCATTTATTTGCCAAGCCCACCTAACCTCTGGCGTAGGTCAAAACATGTTGTATATGTATCACGGTTGGGATCCTATGATGTTCAAGAACAGACAAAATTTTAGTGCTGTTGTGCAAACAGGAGGTTTGATCAAACCAACTTCAATCGCTGGAGGTTATGGTCACCTAGGCTGGAAACCCTTTGCCTATGAACCCAATCACACTTTCCATGATTACACCTGTGACTTTGAGAAATATCTGGGAGCTTAATTGCTAAAAAACATCTTCCCTGGGCACTGGTTTTAGCAATAAAAAAATAAACGCCGCAAGAATGATCGGGATGATCCCTATATAGGTATACCCCATATTCCAGCCAAAGCTGGTAGACGCGTAGGTTATCGCTAGTGGTCCCAAGCCAAAGCCTAAATTAATTGCCAATGTGCCTGAAAAACTGGCTGCTGTTGCTCTTAATTCTGCTGGGAAATTCTCAGCAATAAAAGTTGCCATTACTGCATAGGCGCCATAGAAAAATAAGGTCATCAGCCCATAGACCACTAAGACTTGAGTCCAGCTTTCAGCCCACCATATTAAAAAGATGAAAGCGATACTGCCCAAGAGTGCCCATAGAATGATTGTGTTTCTTCGAATCAGAAAAAACTCACCAACAATTGCAGCTGCTATATAACCAAAAGCACCAATGCCATAGGAGTAACCAACAATTCTGATGGCATCAACCATTTTCCAGCCTCTGTCATCGATGAAATACAGCACCAGGATTAAAGTACTGCCATATGCAAATGCATATAAAAACTGGCCTGTAAATAATAGCAATGATTTTCTTCTCCATTTTTTGGTGAATAAAATCATGGTGCTGGGATTTGGTTGATCATCCGTCTTTCTCTTTTGAGCTGCCAGCCATGCTTTTGATTCTGGAAGATATTTATGGATGATCCATCCATAAGGCAAAAACAAGAGTGCCAAAAGAAAAGTGTAGCGCCAATCAATACCTAGTTGATCAATCATGAAAGCAACCAAAATGGAGGCAAAAAACCAACCTAAAGGAAAACCAATTTGTAAAATCCCGGTAAACAAACCTCTAAATCGGGGTGGCGAAGATTCGGTAACGGTTGTTAATGTAATAGGAGACTGTGCCCCTGCAGCGGTAAATCCCAAAGTCCTCGCAATCAGGACTGCTATGGTATTCGGCGCAATTGCCAGATAAGCCACAAAAACTGGGGTTAAGAACGTTGAGAGCAATAAAGATTTCTTTCTTCCAATTCGATCGGTAAGAACGCCTACTTGGGTGCAGAGTAATCCTGAGATAAAAAAAGTTAAAGCCACATACCATCCGACATCGGTCAAAGTCCAGCCAAATTCACTTCGAAACTTTTCAGTGAGAAGAATAAAAATAGAATGGTCTAGGTTTGCAAAAGTCACACCAATCAAACAAATGAAAAATACTTTGTACGACAACCGCGGAATTTGAGTCAGTGACTGTATTGGAACATCCGACTGATTCTTACTAACATCTAAACGATCCATAAATCCTCAATAAGATTTCAATAGTTATATCTAAGTGATATATTTTTAATAATAATGAACAGACAATATTAACAGCACTGGTTAATTTTGTACCTGTAATTGAGATAAAAGGAATCAATATGACTCTTCAGTACTCGGCAGTTGGCATTCAAAACGAATCACATATGGCTACGGATATCAGTGATTACTGGAAAGATTTAGAACGACTGCAAACTAGCATAGGTTATGCAATGTGGAATTGCAGTTTAGACCTTCCTGTTAAATTAGTGACAATATCAGAAGGTGGTATAGGAGGATGGTGTTTAGGAGGTGGTGAAGAGCATTTAAGGATATATCGTGACGTTGTTCCTGAAATTCCTGGTAAGGAAACAGAATTCTTAGGTGAGATATCTAAGGAGTTTGGTATTTACCTAATTGCTCAAATGGTTGCAAAAGCACCGGATTTAATGAAAGACAGGATTTTTAACATTGCATTTATTACTGATCCCAACGGTGAAGTAATACACCAGCATATCAAAACTTCATTTTACCAAAGGGAAACAAATACGGCACCCAGTGACATATGGAATCTCTACTTAGAACAATATGGAGACGACCCTGAAAAATTATTAGATGTCATTTATCCGGTTGCCAAAACAGAAATTGGGAACATAGGAACCCTGATTTGTGCAGAAGGAAGTTACCCCGAAGCAGCAAGGGGTCTCGCTTTAAATGGAGCTGAGGTTATTTATCGCTCGCAATACCCAGAACCTTGGATGGGTAATAGAATGAATGAGATACAAAATTGTGCTCATGCTATTTTTAATACCTGCTATGTCGTTGCTCCTAATATAGGGGGTATTTATATGCCAGGGGGTGAAGATTTTAAAATGAGCAACGGCAGAAGTCAGATCATTGATTACAGGGGCAATATTATTTCTGAATACCTTGGTGGTGGTGAAGCTTTAGTCAGTGGAATTATTAATATCGATGGGCTTCGTGATTTTAGAGTTAGGGGTCAATGGCAGAACTTAGTCAAAGATATGAGGGTAGAAGAATATAAAATAATTTACGATGCAATGATGGCTAAAGGGGGTATTTATCCTAAAAACCTATGTATGGAAGAGCCCCCTCTCACAGAAGAGGGTCAATTGGAACTTGTAAAACACCAGGTCAATAAAATGGTCAAACTGGGTATCTATACTCCTCCACCTGGGTGGGAGCCTTTTGCAATTAGCGAAGATGTTCAGGAGCGTATCGAGAAAGCAAAGAAATCTTGATGCCTTTAGGAGAAATAATATGAGAAATATAACTGCTAGATATTCAAACTTAGTGAAACTAGGTTTATTGCTGATAATTTGTTGTGTTCCATTTTATCTCCAGGCAAAAACTCTTATCCACGCGGGTACATTGATTGATGGGATATCAAACAATACTTCTCAGAAAATGACTATCATCATAGATGGAAATCAGATTGAAAAGGTCATTAAGGGGCATCGTAAACCAGAATCTAATGATTTTTACATAGATTTAAGACAATACACCGTCCTTCCAGGATTAATGGACATGCATGTTCATTTGGATAGTGAATATGGAAAAAATGCATACCTGGAAAGATTTACTTTATCACCAGCTGATAGGACCATCCGTGCAGTTGTCAACGCTGAAAAAACTATCCTTGCCGGTTTCACTACTATTAGAAATCCAGGTGACACTGACAACGTTACTATCAGTCTCAGAAATGCGATCAACAATGAATTGGTTCCTGGGCCGAGAATTTATTCTGCTGGGAAATCACTTGCCACTACGGGAGGACACGCTGATCCAACCAATGGAGTTAGGGATGATATCTTTCCAGATCCAACACCGGTTGATGGAGTTATTAATGGCAGAGATAGTGCCTTTAAGGCTGTAAGGGCAAGGTATAAATCAGGTGCTGACTTGATCAAAATAACGGCAACAGGTGGTGTTTTAAGTGTTGCAAAAAGTGGTCAGAACCCACAGTTTACTGAAGCTGAAATTGCTGCCGTGGTTGAGGCGGCAAAAGATTATGATTTTACTGTTGCTGCACATGCCCACGGTGCTGAAGGTATTAAACGGGCAGTTCGTGCAGGAGTCGACTCAATCGAGCATGGTAGTCTGATGGACCAAGAAGGCATAGATTTAATGAGAGAGTATGGCACCTATTATGTACCGACAATTATGGCTGGTTTCTGGGTTGCTGAAAAAGCAGCAGATCCAGATTTTTTTCCTGAAATTGTTAGACCTAAAGCGCTTGCAATAGGCCCCCAAATTCAGAAGACTTTTAGTAAAGCTTATAAAGGTGGGGTAAAAATTGCTTTTGGTACGGACAGTGGGGTCTCAGCACACGGTGATAATGCACAAGAATTTATTTACATGGTAGAAGCTGGAATGCCAGAAATGGAGGCGATACAATCGGCAACTCATGTGGCTTCTGAACTGTTAAAAATCAACCAAATACTAGGAACTATTGAAGCGGGGAAACTTGCAGATATAATTGGAGTTAAAGGCAATCCTGTCGACAATATTGCCCTACTTAAAAACGTAGCTTTTGTTATGAAGGATGGCAAAGTCTACAAACAAGAAAATTAATGTAATTTAAATGGATGGCTCTCAAATATTCTTTCGATTATTAAATCCTTTAACCAGAGCCATAGCTAAATCTCCTCTTCATACAATAATGAGTCGAAATATCATTATTTTAATTTTTCCAGGTATGATTTCAGGAAAAACATACTCCATACCGGTGTCTTATCTTAAAAGCACCGATAAGGAATTATTCTGTTTAACTGAAAAAGAATACATTTGGTGGAGAAATCTAATTGACTACAACACTATTCAAATTCTATTAGAGGGCAAATTACTCAATGCTAATATTAGTGTTGAATCTGAGAACAGTAATTTGATTGCAGAAAAAATAAAAGCAATGTGTATTCATAGCAGAATTGACGCCGCTTTTGCAAATGTCAGATTCAAGGATAAGGCACCAATTGAAGAAGATATTATTGCTGCTTCATCCAAAACAGTCTTGCTACAATTGTCGATCATATAAGACGCTCTTAATAAATTGTTTAGTGTTGCTATTTTTTACGTGAAGTATATATTCCAGACTCAATGAGTTTTTTTACTGCTCCTTTGAAAATTTTACCCGCTCCATCATGATCCATTGGAGGCAAGTTCTTGGGCCAAATTTCTTGATCATAGAGTTTTTTATAAATTTCAGTTTTTAAATAAGGAATCCAATTCTGGAATCTAGCATTTTCTCTGTAGTGCCTAAGTGCATCAATATTGATTTCTGACGCCACATAAGTATCCCCTACAATATTGTTCTTTGCCAAAACAGTGCCCTTATAATCAACAATTGCAGATCTGCCGCCCAAGGCACCGTCAACTACTGTTGGCGCTTCTCCCCCTACTCCTGGCATGATAAGGGAGCCGGTATTTGGAGAAATCATATAGCATGTGTTGTCGATAGCTCTTGCTCTGTTTTGAACTTCATAAATCTCTCTTGAAACCCATGGTTCAGGTAAAGATGCTCGATATAGTATTTCTGCCCCATTCATAGCAAATGCTCTAAATGTCTCTGGAAATGACCCTTCAACGCCCACAGTTCCTGCAATATTCCCGATTTCCGTTTTAGCTACAGGGAAAAAAGCCTCTAAAGTGTCTCCATGTTGTTCTATCCATTGGTCATAAACATCATGTGGTGTGGTTGAATGCTCAACAAAGACAACGATATTTTTGTGGTGTTTATAGATGACTTTACCCTTGTCATCAATAATAAAGACAGTATTAAAGAATCTATCAGGATATTCGGGTAATTTTTCTTTCAGTTGACCGATGATATATGTATTTTTTCTTTCTGCGTAATCTCCTAGAAAATCAGTTTCCCAACCAGGGATTTCTGCGGCCATGGTCTCAGCGTATTTTGTCTGTTCCATATCCAAAATTTCATCAACAAAACCTTGGATTGCGCCCTCTCCCAATGCAATTAACCTGACTGGTAATTCTAATGAGCACATGTGGGTTACCATATCGATCATATTCCCAATATGTGTGAGGTTTTTTTTAACCTCAGATCTTGTCGTGACGTGTTTGACTTTTGTTTGTAAACCAACCGCTAGATATGGATCAATCATGTCATGTTCTCCTTCATCTCTTAATCAAGATAATCTTTAAGATCAACGTCATCAATACCTGTAATAACAGGCCTGACAAGATTGTCAACTTGATTTAAATCCTTAGTGGCATCGATACCAACCCGAAGGGATGTATTGTTAGGCAGTGCGGATCGGTCAATTTCCCAAGTATTGAAATCAGAATATAAATGAATTTTTTCTGCACGAGCTACTCTTGTCCAGGTTGCCCATTCCACATCCTCCATATTGGTAATATCAATATCCTCATCTACAATAATGACTCTTTTTGCCATCCAAGAGAGCTTATGTAAGCCAATATTAGTATTAAATACTTCTTCTATGATTTTCTCTGGTTGTTCATCGGATTCTTTTTTTATCGCAACAACGACATGCATCAAAGGGCCAATCTTGGTGTCATTGTGTATCTTAACTGCCATGATACTTGAGTTATTTGCCTTTATTTTCTGAGTAACACCTCTAACTAAACCATACACGGCTAAATAACCTAATGTATTGTGTTCTTTTGCTCGCCCAGCCATAAGAGTATAGAACATTGCATCTTTTCTTTTGGTAATGGTCTTGACTGTTGCTAGGGGCGCTTCTTCTGTCCCATATTGGTCACCAAATTCACCCAAAGTATTGGGCAGCATATTATTTAGATCAACTTCTGTTTCAATAATCATCTCTGCCTCAGCGGGGACCAGCAAATCACTATGCTGACACTGAACCATTTTCAGACCAGATCCTACAATACCTCCTGCAACCTCTAATTCGGAAATCTCATTTGGTGATTTTGCAGCTGCAGCCATCAACAACGATGGTGGTGCCCCAAGAACCAAAGCAACAGCCATTTTCTTATTATTTTCTCTATACCAATTATAACTTTTTCTCAGATCACCTAAGCTACTTGCATTGATTATGACATGGTTTTTATCTAGAACATTTGCTCTGTAGAAACCAGCATTTAAGTGTCCTTCAGGTTTTCTAAATATTCCTACTGCAGCCGTAATAAAAGCACCAGAATCAAGTTCGAAAAATGTTGGTATGGGTAGTTGTTCTAGATTAACCTCATCCTCACTTAAAACAACCTCATTAACTGGACCATGTGATATTTCTATGGTTTTTATAGGTTGTTGGATTGCATCTTGGATCATTTTACCAGCATCATCCTTGGTAAAATCACCTGCTGCTTTTTCTTTGAAGATTAGTTGTAAGCGGTTGTAAGATGTAAATAAACCCCCGACAGCTGGCATATTTGAATTTTCTATATTTTCAAATATGAATGCTTTATTCTGTTGCTCTAATTGCCACATCAGAGCTGCCATCTCTTTATTTGGAGAGATTTTCTTTTTGATCCTAACTAACTCTCCTTCTTGTTCAAGAAAGTCTATAATTTGTCTAAAGTTTCTTCTCATGTATTTTTTTATTATGAAGTAAATTTTCAATTTTTGATACTAATGTACCAAGAACTTAAATATGTGTGAAATCACTTACGCATAAGGATCAACAGAGTGAAGCTCATTGCATTGATTTGCAATTCATTCAGCTACTGATAATCTTATTTTAGAATATATAAAAAGGAGGTTTCCAATGAAAACTAAAGCTGCTGTAGCAATGGAGGCAGGTAAGCCTTTAATCATTGATAATTTAGACTTAGATGGCCCCAGAGAGGGAGAGGTCTTAGTTGAAATTAAAGCTACTGGCATCTGCCACACTGATGCATTTACATTATCTGGCGATGACCCTGAAGGTATATTTCCTGCAATTTTAGGCCATGAAGGTGCCGGGATCGTAGTCGAGATTGGCAAGGGTGTGAAAAGTGTTTCAAATGGAGACCATGTCATACCTTTATATACACCTGAGTGTCGGGAATGTGAGTTTTGTCTCAACCCAAAAACCAACTTATGTCAATCAATCCGAGAAACACAAGGACAAGGACTAATGCCCGATGGAACATCACGTTTTTCACTTAATGGAGAACAAATTTATCATTATATGGGTTGTTCTACTTTCTCAAATTACACAGTATTGCCAGAAATCGCTCTAGCTAAAATTAGAGAGGATGCTCCGTTCGATAAAGTCTGTTATATAGGCTGTGGAGTAACTACTGGTATTGGTGCTGTCGTCTTTGACGCAAAAGTTGAGGCTGGTTCAAATGTCGTTGTCTTTGGTCTTGGGGGTATTGGTCTCAATGTCATTCAAGGTGCAAAAATGATAGGTGCTAACAAAATTATAGGTGTAGATATCAATGAGGGCAAAATTGAACTTGCAAAGAAATTTGGGATGACTGACTTTTTAAATCCAATCTCTGAACCGAATATAGTCGAAGCCATTATTGATCTAACGAAAGGCGGTGCAGATTACTCATTTGAATGTATAGGTAATGTTGACACCATGAGACAAGCATTGGAATGTTGCCACAAAGGATGGGGAGAATCTGTCATTATTGGTGTAGCCGGTGCTGGTCAAGAAATATCAACTAGGCCTTTTCAGCTTGTTACTGGTAGGGTCTGGAGAGGAACCGCATTTGGCGGTGCAAGAGGAAGATCTGATGTGCCAATAATAGTTGATTGGTATATGGATGGAAAAATAAGTATTGATGATTTAATCACGCATACCATGGACTTAGATGAGATCAATGATGCTTTTACTTTAATGCATGAGGGGAAATCAATTAGGTCTGTCGTTTTATACTAGGCATATATCTTATAATTATCATTTAATATATTTATTATGTTCTTTTGTATGTATTTGTTTTATATGGATTTTATATTTTTCATTTATATTATATATATATAGCATACATAAATTACTATTTTCCAAACATGAAATGCCTTAAGGGTTCAGTAATGCCTGGTAACTGCATGGGACAGATCTTTTCGTATAATTTATGTATTTGTATTAGAGAGTTTTTTAGTTCTAAATCAGTGACATTATTCTCTGTGCTTTCATAAACGGTGTAAGGTTTCTTTATTCCTAACAACAAATAGTAATGACTTCTTGGTATTCCTGCTTGATCTGCAAATTTTGCAAATGTTTTCCTTAATGACTCTGGATAAATAACCCAATTAAAATCTTGTGAATACACAGTTAGTGACTTTCTAATGTTTGTAATTTGTGACTCTTGTTTCTTAGAACTTAGAAAAACCCAGTCTGCTTGACTGTTGATCACCAACTTTTTATTTTCTTTTAAAATCTTCCTCATATCATCAATGACATCTTGAATGTGTGAATCTATGGGATAAAACTGTATGTAACCTCTTCTTTTAAATTTAATAAATTTGTTATCGTTTATTTGACTCCACTTAAGATTTAAAACATCTGATTTCTTCAAGCCAGATAACAATAATAAATATATTGCGTTCCTTGTAGACCTATTAACTTTGGCTATGTTCAGCGGATCCCAAATTCTATAAATTAGTTTTGGTAACTCTAATTGGATATCAATTTGTTTATCTCTTTTATTGTTTGGATAACCCAAACTTAATCGTTTTATTACTGCAGTAGGATTTGAGTTTTTTGCTGTTATATTAAGTAGTTCTGCATAGGAGAAAACTGATGATAAAAGTTTTAATGCGTTGTTAGCGGCCGTCGGTGTTTTTTCTAATGTTCTATACCACTCAATTATTATTTCTGTCGAAATCTTATTGATATTGAAACTAAGAAGCGGTTTCAACTTATTCCTTAATAGATAATCCCTACATTGTTTTGCATATTCACTGGAAAAGTGATTTTTCATTTCTTTATCAGAAATAAATTGAATGGCAACGGATTCTAGATCAAGACTAAGTGCAAATTGTTTATTTTTCGACTTTTTAATGAGATTAGGATCTTGACCTCGTTCTAATAGTTGAGTGGCATATAAATGTTTTTCAATAGCTTCAGCTAATGTTAAATTTTTAGTTGTTCCATGGGTGATAGTTCTAGGGTTACCGCCAAAATGAACTCTTCCATAGGTAATAAATGAAATTCTTCCTTGGGGATTCACTTTTAATCGAAATCCAGGGTAGTTGCTTGATAATACAAAATATGGTTTATCTTTATATTCTAAAGAGGCAATTAATTCTGGTGTTATGCTTGTTTTGAGTGATGACATTTATATAGCATACGTATAAAATACAAATTATTATTTAAATACCCATATATATCATTATATTATAAATATATTTATAGTTGTATAGTCTTTTGTTCTATTTAATATTTTTTTGCTATTTTGGTCTGTGTGTAGCCTGACAAGAGCGTTGTTTTTTCAGAAACTCAGAAACAACTAATTGAAATCATTTCCGTGACTCATGCTATGAATCCACTAGGTAAGTGATTAAAATTTACTGAGTCATTTTTTTCTACAAACTCTAAATGTTTCTTATATGATAAAAAATCAGTAGGATAACTTAATATTTTTTTACGAGGATATAATGAATAAAACTATTTTCTACTCAACCGCAATGGCAGTTCTTGTTTTATCTTGCCAATATTCTTATGCCGCTTCTGACCTAGATCTAAGCATTAATAAACATCAACAAAAATTTGAGGATATTGCTTTACAAATTTGGGAGATTGCAGAAATGGGATACCAAGAATATAGAAGTTCCAATTTACTTAAAGAGGCTCTCTCTGAAGAAGGATTTAGGATCCAAAATAATGTTGCCAATATTCCAACTGCTTTCATTGCTGAATATGGATCAGGATTCCCAGTTATTGCAATTTTAGGTGAGTTTGATGCTCTACCTGGCATTTCTCAAAGCGCTTCTCCCTTTAAAGAAAAATATAAAGATAATATTGCAGGGCACGCCTGTGGTCATCATCTTTTTGGTGCTGGCTCAGCTTGGGCATCTGTAGCTATTAAAGAGTGGTTATTAAAGAATAAAAACTCTGGAACTGTAAGATTTTATGGAACTCCTGCTGAAGAAGGCGGTTCAGGGAAAGTTTATTTGGCTAGAGAAGGGCTGTTTGATGACGTTGACATTGTGCTTCATTGGCACCCAGGAAGTCAGAATCATGCAAGACCCAGAACCTCGAATGCTAACAAATCAGCTAAATTTAGTTTTAAAGGAATCTCTGCTCATGCAGCCGCTGCCCCAGACAAAGGGAGATCAGCTTTAGATGGAGTCGAGTCCATGAATATGATGGTCAATCTTATGAGAGAACACATTCCACAGGACTCTAGAATCCATTATGTAATCACCAAAGGTGGATTAGCTCCTAACGTCATTCCAGATGAAGCCGAAGTTTATTACTATGTAAGGCATCCCAAAAGAAAAATGGTAGAAGAACTTTTTAAACGGGTCGTAAAAACAGCTCAAGGAGCTGCTTTGGGCACTGAAACAACCATGAGTTTTGAAGTAATGCATGGGAATTATTCTTTAATGCCAAATGATACGCTACAAGAAATCATGCATGAAAAATTAACCTCTAGAGGTGGCATAAGATATTCACCTAAAGAAAACGAATTTGCCAACATAATCTACCAAACACTGTTAAATCCAAAAGCTAAGATTGGTGATCAGGAAGATGTTTTATCTTATAAACCAACTCATGGGTATGGATCCACTGATGTTGGAGATGTGAGTTGGTTAGTGCCAACAGCTGGAGCACGAATATCAACCTGGGTTCCCGGAACTCCTGCTCACTCTTGGCAAGCCGTTGCTTCTGGGGGAACCACTATAGGCCTAAAGGGCACAAAACTAGCTGTGCAGGTTTTGTCAGAAACTGCTAAAGAAATTTTTCTTGATCCTTCTGTTGCAGATAAAGCAAAAGAAGAATTAGAAAAGAGAGTGGGTAAAGACTTTGACTATATACCATTACTAGGAAACAGACCTCCTCCTTTAGACTACAGGAATTAAATATTGTAATTGATGGGCGATACACATAGCACTTATAGCTTAAATGCTGAACTCTATCATGATCAAACATTCTTTGAGATTGAGAGAGAGAAAGTCTTCTATACTGAGTGGCAATGGGTTGATAGATCGCAATCACTTGTTGCTTCTGGTGATTTTATTACCACAGAAATTGCAAATTATCCTATTCTGTTAATTAAAGACAAAAACAATAAAATCAATGGATTTCATAATGTCTGCAGACACCGGGCATCTAAGGTTTTACAACAAAATAGAGGTAACTGTCAAAGCATGATATGTCCTTACCATGGATGGAATTATGGCTTGGATGGCAACTTAAAAAATCCTCCCAATTTTTTTGGTGGTAAAGATTTTAATTATAAAAAACATTCACTTTTTCCAATTAGAGTCTCAGAAAAGTATGGGTTAATCTTTGTGAATTTTAGTTTAAAATCGCAATCTCTAAATGACTGGCTAGGACCCTTTAACAAGGTAATTAATGACTACTATGACAATGATTATATTTTTCATAATGAGCTTAAATTTGATGTTCATGCCAACTGGAAAACCTATGTTGACAACTATCAGGAGGGTTATCATATCCCTTTAGTACACCCACAATTAAACAGGGATGTTGTTTGGGAAGATTACACCATAGAAAATACAGAATTATGCAGCATTCATTCTGTTCCAGCTAGACTTGGTAGCAATCAACCTGGAAGTTTTGGTTGGCACTTTCCCAACTTTATTTTTAATGTATACGGAAGGGGAATCGTGTTTCAAAGAATTGAACCCATTCAAGCAAAGTGGTGTAGGGTGGTTTATAATTTATTTAGACCATCCAGTGTCTCATTCGATGATTTTGAATCTAGTGAGGGGAAGTATCAACTTGATGTGAGTTTAGAAGATCAGCAGCTTGTACCCGAAATCCAAAGAAATTTACAGGCAGGAATATATCAATCGGGTCCTTTAAGCTCTAAATACGAATCGGGCGTTGCACATTTCCATCAATTATTGATGAAAAAAATTACCAAAGGAGAATAGTATGATCTTAATAACTGGAGCGACTGGCAATACAGGTTCAGCAGCTGTTCAAGAACTGTCCAGTCGAAATATTCCTTTTAGGGCATTAATTAGAAATAAGGATAAACAAAGCCAAATAACTGACCTAGGTGGTGAAGTTATTATTGGCGCTATAGAAGATGATGGGGCTTTAAATCAAGCAATGGAAGGAGTTCAAAAAACCTTGGTATTGTTACCCAATTCCGAACAACAACTCTTTCTAGAAAAGAAAATAGTCGATACTGCACTTGCAGCCAACGTTCAACATATTGTAAAAATATCCTCCATGGAAGCTGTGCCTGAGGCAACTAGCCCAATTCCTAAACTTCATATGCAATCAGAAAATTACATAAAACATTCTGGAATGAGCTGGACAATGATTAAACCAAATTTCTTTATGCAAAACTTATTAGGTTCCGGTAAAACAATTGTTGAGCAGGATAAATTTTTCTTGCCTATGGGTGAAGGAAAAACTGGAATGATTCATACAAGAGATATTGGAATGGTGATTGCTAAAGTGCTTTCGGAAGATGGTCATGCAGGACAAAATTATGAAGTTACAGGACCAGAAATTTTATCCTTTCATGATGTTGCTGAGATATTCAGCAGAACGCTTGGTAAGAAAGTTGATTATATCAACGTGCCTATAGACGAATATAAAAAGACATTGTCTCAGTTCTTAACAAACCAGTGGCATTTGGATTCTGTGATTGACCTTTTCAAAGGTATCGCAGCAGGTGGTATCGAGGACAAGACTAATACTTTTCAGGATTTAATGGGAAAATCGCCGTGCTCTTTAGAACAGTTTATTCAAGAATATTCATTTGTTTTTAATGCTTAATTTTTTTACTGTTCTTGCCATCCTTTCTTAACAATTATCACAGCAAATACAATTGCAGGCAGGCCCATGGCAGCGGCAAACAAGAAAAAATCTGACCAGCCCACAGATTCAATAAATTGTCCTGAAAAGCCACTTAAAGTGATACCAGGTAAAAACATCAGTGAAGAAAAGAGCGCATACTGTGAAGCAGTATAATTCCTATTGGTTAAGCTGGATAGAAAGGCAATAAAAACAGAGCCAGAAAACCCTAATGCAAAATTATCAGCACTGATTGTTAATATTAGAATCCTTAAGTCTGCTCCTAAGCTTTCTAGTAATAAAAAGAATAAATTGGTTCCTGCAAGTAATATACTGCTTACTATCAATGGTTTGCTGATACCATACTTGGCAACGGACAGACCTCCAACAAATGCACCAATAATTGTAACAATAAAACCAAACACTTTTGTAATTGACGCAATTTCACTGAGTTTAAAGCCAATATCAATATAAAAAGGGTTGGCCACTATATTGAGCATTAAATCGCTGACACGATACAAGGCAATAAACAACAAAAGCATAATGGACCAGTAACCATTTCTGGTAAAAAATTCTGAAAAAGGATGAATGACTGATTCCTTAAACCAATGGATTGAGTATTGACTTGATTTTTGCTCCTTAGGCTCAGAAATGATTAAAACAGTTGCGACGCCAACTAACATAAATAATGCCATAGTTTGATAGGCCAGTTTCCAAGAATAAAATTCAGCAATATATAATGCACCAGCTCCTGACAACAATACAGAGATTCTATAGCCCAGTTGATAGCTTGCTGCCATTGCTCCTTGGAATCGGTTACTAATAATCTCAATTCGATAAGCATCTATTGCAATATCTTGTGTGGCTGATGCAAAAGCAATAATGATTGCAAGATAAGCCAACCAACTAAGGTTAGTTTGGGGTTTAAAAAAAGACATATAAAACAAACCGATTAGAATGCAACACTGCATCAACAACATCCATGCTCGTCTTTGCCCTAAAGTTTTCGATAAAAAAGGTATGGAAAGACTATCAAGCATTGGAGCCCATAAAAATTTCATTGCATAGATAACACCAACCCATCCAAACATGCTTACTTCTGCAATTCCTATGTCCACCGAGGCTAACCAGACTGTCAATGTTGCAAAAAGCAAAGGGTATGGTAAACCTGCAGAGAATCCTAAGAAAACCATTCTAATAACCTCTGGTTTTAAATAAATCCCAAGACCGTGTTGTTGTTTATTTATCATTTTTAGAAAGGGTAATCATAATCAATCACCAATGGTGCATGATCTGAAAAACGTTTTTTTCTATAGATAAAGGATTTGTTCACGCAGTTTTTAAAATTTTGAGTTGTAATTTGATAATCAATCCTCCATCCCACATTCTTTTCCCAAGCCCTTCCTCTGTTAGACCACCATGTATATTGGTCAGCATTTTGATTGACTACCCGGAATGAATCAACAAAGCATAATTGATCAAATATTTTATCAAGCCATGCTCTTTCTTCTGGCAAACAACCTGAGTTCTTCTGATTAGACTTCCAATTTTTAATATCTATTTCTTTATGAACGATATTCACATCCCCACAAAAAATATAGGGCTTTCTGGATTGAAGCTTGTCTTTTAGTTTGTCTTCAAAAACATCTAAAAACCTATACTTCATTTGTTGCCTGATATCACCAGAAGAGCCTGAAGGAAAATAAACTGATGCTATTGTAAAATCGTCATAAACACATTCTAGATAGCGACCTTCAGAATCAAACTCTTGTGAACTTAACCCTTCAAGAATACTGCTGGGCTTCTTTTTTGAAAAAATAGCTACCCCACTGTATCCCTTCTTCTCAGCTGGAAAATAAAAACAATGGTACTGCTCTGGCCAGAATGTTTCACTTTGGATATCGTCCAGTTGAGCTCTGATTTCTTGAAGACATACAATATCAGCGCCTTGTTTTGGCAACCATTCAAAAAAACCTTTTCTCGCAGCTGCTCTGATTCCATTCACATTTACAGTAATTATTCTTATGTCATCCTCCAGTTGCCTAAATGTTAATAAAAAAGTTTTCACAAATCTCATTGCTACACAAATGAAATGAGATGATAGACTATGCAACTACCAGATAATTTTATACCGCATGGAAAATAACAAACAAGAATTTATCCGATTTGCTTTAACTAAAGGTGTTTTAAAATTTGGAGAATTTAAACTTAAATCAGGCCGAATTAGTCCTTATTTTTTTGACTTAGGGCTGTTTAATTCAGGTCAATCTATAGATTGTTTGGGAAGGTTTTATGCTGCAGCTTTAATGGCAAGTACGCTGGAGTATGACATGCTGTTTGGTCCTGCTTATAAAGGAATTTCAATTACAACTGTGTTGTCTTCAGCTTTAGCAAGAGATTATAAAATAGACATCCCATTTGCCTTCAATAGAAAAGAAACAAAAGACCATGGTGAAAAAGGTTTGATAATAGGAGCTCCTATCGAAGGTAGAGTGTTAATTGTTGATGATGTGATTACCGCAGGGACTGCGGTTTCTGAATGCGCTAGATTGATTACTGACCTTGGTGGTACATTAGCGGGTATTTTAATATCATTGGACAGACAAGAAAGAGGTAGAGAAAACCTTTCTGCTGTTGCTGAAGTATCTGTAAAATTAAGCGTGCCTGTTATTGCTATTGCGAACTTAAATGATTTAATTGATCTTTTAGAATCGGAAAATACTGCAATAAAACAATGGCTTCCTAAAATAAAAAAATACAGGGATCGCTATGGTGTAGGTGTTGATTAATCTTTGCCAGTATGACCAAAGCCTCCTTCGCCACGAGCGGTCATATCAAATTCTTCTACCACTCTAAAATCAACTTGTTTTATCGGTACAAATACCATCTGAGCTAACCTGAGGCCGGGCTCAATTAGAATCAATTGATTCCCTCTGTTCCAACATGAAATAAATACTTGGCCTTGGTAGTCCGAATCAATTAGACCGACTAAGTTACCTAAAACTAAGCCTTGTTTATGGCCTAACCCGGACCTTGGCAATATTACTGCAGCTAAAGTTGGATCATTAATATGGATCGCAATACCACTGGGTATCAATTCAGTTTGCCCTGGAGTTAAGTTAATCGGTGAGTCTATACAAGCTCTTAAATCTATGCCTGCAGATCCTTCGGTCTCATACTGAGGCACTCCAAAATCTTTACTAATTCTCTGATTAAGAACCTTTATATCTACTTTCTTTTTCATACATTAATTCTCTATTTGAATGAGAAACTACAATAGGTTAGAACTAAATACTACATCTTATAAGGGCTCTTATGAATATTTTTATGCTCAGAGCTTGCTATGTTGGATTTGTCTTGGTATAAAACTCGATCACTAAAACAATTTGCTATAATTGATCAGATAACTAGCAAGAAAAAAGAGCAAAAAATGTCTAGAATTTGTCAAGTCACTGGAAAAAAAACGATAAGTGGGAACAATGTTTCTCATGCTAATAACAGAAATCGACGTAAATTTTTGCCCAATTTACATATGCATCGGATCTGGGTTGAGAGTCAAAACAGATTTGTTAAGTTAAAACTATCGAAAAAAGGTCTGAGGACCATTGATAAACTGGGAATAGATCACGTTTTGGAAAACATTAATAAATATGGAGAAACTGAATAAATGCGTGAGAAAATAAAGCTAGTATCCTCAGCAAAAACTGGGCATTACTACACTACAACAAAGAACAAAAAAGAACATCCAGATAAAATGGAGACAAAGAAGTTCGACCCTACAATTAGAAAATACGTTCTTTACAAAGAGTCAAAAATTAAATAATTTCATTCCATAAAACATGTAGGCATAATTTATAAAATATGCCTGAATTACCTGAGGTTGAAGTAACAAAAAAATCCCTAGAAGATTGCCTTAAAGGGCGATCTATAAAATCCATTGATATTAGAGAAAAAAGACTTCGATGGAATTTAAATCAAACTGATTTAAATAACCTTATAGGACAAAAAATTCAAACTCTTACAAGACGAGGGAAATATATCTTAATCAATACCGAACCTGGTAGTGCACTACTACACTTAGGCATGTCAGGAAGTATTGGCATACTGGAGATTGATCAGCCTTTAAAAAAACATGACCATTTTGATCTCATTATAGATAGCAACCACATTATACGGTTTAACGACCCAAGAAGATTTGGTAGTTTTATATGGGCAGGAAAGAAGCCTGAAAAACATAAACTATTAAGTAAACTTGGACCTGAACCTTTGGAAAATAAGTCTTTGGGATCCTATTTGCACAGCTTAAGCAAGAATCGAAAAACCTCAATAAAAGCCTTCATAATGAATGCACAAGTAGTTGTTGGTGTTGGCAATATTTATGCAAATGAAGCATTATTTATTAGTGGTATTCATCCTAAACGCAAAGCAAGCAGAGTCAGCAAAAAAAGATATATGCAATTAGCATCTGCGATTCAAGAGACCCTAACAAAAGCTATAGCAATGGGTGGGACTACACTAAGAGATTTTTCTTATTCATATAGAGGAAAGAAGATCGGTTATTTTAAACAAGAGTTATTTACTTATGGTCGTGAAGGATCTCAATGTAAGAATTGTTCTAGGCCAATTAAGCAGATAACACTTAGTGGTAGAAGCTCTTTTTACTGTTCTGGTTGTCAACATTAATTAATAGTAATCAATACCACTATCTTCTATCAAAGCTCTCGGGTCAGATGAGGTTTCTACCTTGCCATTATCTTTTTGTATGGTAATCACTTGCATATTTCCATAATCACGAATTTCTTTTAGCTTGTGGCCCATATCAGTCAATTCATCAACAACACGTTCGGAAAAAGCGCCTTTTTCATATTGAATTGTGTCCGGCAAATACTGATGATGATATCGTTTGATCGAGTTCATTTCATTGGCTGTCCCACCATTAGTCCAATTGAGAATGGACAAAAGAACCATGGTTATAATCTTTGAGCCTCCTGGCGTGCCTAAGATGGCAGTTCCAGCATCAGATTCGATAAATGTAGGTGTCATACTGGAGAGCATTCGTTTGTTTGGGTGAATTGAATTTGCTTCGCCATGAACCAAGCCATAGCGATTTGGAGTAAACGGCTTAGCAGAAAAATCATCCATCTCATTGTTTAATATAAAGCCACCTGATGGAACCATATATCCCGATCCAAACCACGTGTTTATGGTTTGTGTTGTTGCCACCCGATTACCCTCTAAGTCGACGATAGAAAAATGTGTTGTCTCAGTTCCTTTATTACTAACAAAAATCTGATCATCATCTAAATGGATCGGTGTTGCTTGTGTTAAATCGATACTCTCACTATGTTCAATTGCATGTTCTGAGCTAATCAACATCTGGATCGGCACCTCAACAAAATCTGGGTCGCCTAAATAAGCAGCTCTATCTTGATAAGCCCTTCTCATTGATTCAATAATAAGGTGTGTCAATCTAGATGTATCCATCCTCTTATAATCATATTGGCTTAGAATATTAAGGATAGTGGCTATTGTAGTGCCGCCTGATGAGGGAGGCGGAGCCAGAGTTAGTATAAAATCTTCAAAAGATACTTTGATAGGTTGTCTCTCAACAATTTTATATTTTTTAAAATCTGCTAATGACCAAATTGATCCGTCTTTGTTAGTTTCATTAACAATTGTCTTGGTAAAATCACTGTTATAAAAACCATCATGTCCTTCTGAAGCTATGATTCTAAGTGTATTAGCTAGCTCTGGTTGTGTGATTAAATATCCTGCTTCAGGCAGTTGTTTATTAGGTAAAAAAATCTCTTGAAACTTAGGAGAGAGAACGCTAGATCTTTTAGCCACATTTAGTGCTGTATTGAGTCTGCGATAAGCGGGAAACCCTTCTTCTGCTAACTTTATTGCTGGCTTGAGTGAAACACTTAATGGTAGTTTTCCATATTGTTTAGAAATATGGACTAAAGCTGCTGGAAGTCCAGGTATTCCTGATGCTAAAGGGCCAACTAAAGATGACTTGGGTATAAAATTCTTATCTGAGTCCAGGTACATGTCTGGTTTTGACATCAGAGGTGCAACTTCTCGTCCATCTATAAATGTAGTGAAATCGTCGCTATTCCTGTGCAAAAGAAAAAAACCACCTCCTCCCAAACCTGAGCTATAGGGTTCTACAACAGATAATGCGGCACTGACTGCAACTGCTGCATCAAAAGCATTACCACCCCTTTGCAAAATGAGGTGACCTGCTTGAGTTGCTAAAGGATGTGCTGATGCAATGGCATTTTGATTTGGAAGCTCAGCATTAATATGTCCTGGATGTAGAAAAACCACAACAATTAAAATATATTTAATATAAACCATATGTTTCTTTATCGTGGACACAGCTTTTAGTTTTGAAATTGTTCTTGTAGAGCTTTTTGTACAGTTGGATGTACAAACTCTGAGACATCCCCTCCTTCTGATGCAATTTGTTTAATAAGGGACGAGGAAACAAAAGCCAGACTGCCGCTGCTACTAAAAAATACCGTTTCAATATCTTCTGCAAGTCTTTTGTTCATATTTGCTAACTCAAATTCAAACTGAGCATCAAAGGGTGAGCGAAGCCCTCTAATTAAAACATTAGCTTTCTCTGATTTAGCAAAATCAATGGTTAGCCCAGAGTACTCTTTTATCTCAATATTATTAAAAGTATTTAGAACCTCTTTTGCCATTTCCAATCTTTCTTCGGGTGAGAAAATTGTTTTCTTCTCTGAGGCATGTGAAATTCCCACAATCACTGTTTCAAAAATATTGGAGGCCCTTCTGGCCATTTCAAAGTGACCGTTGGTAATAGGATCAAAGGTTCCTGCATAGATAGCTATCATGACTGAAATGTCTCTTTATTGTTTTCTTTTAAGAAGACCATAATATACATTTCCAGCCTTGGATTCTTTATAATTTTCCCAACTCATTGAGTATTCTTTGCAATCCAATTTTTGATCAGATTCATAATAAATTAAACCTCCAGGGTTCAGCCATTTGCAGCTCTCCAAATGGTTTAAAAAATCTTGAATCTTATAACCACTAAAGGGTGGGTCTAAAAATATTAGATCAAAGGGTTGGAAACAATTTGGATCATTTAAAAACAATTGTGCATCAGAATGAACCACTCTAAAATTTTCTAGACCCAAATACAGTGCTTGTTTTTGTATCTCTTTTAATATCTTTCTTCGATGATCAACAAAGACAATATCGCTTGCACCTCTTGACAAGGCTTCAATTCCCAAGATACCAGTGCCTGCAAAAAGATCCAAACATCTTTTTCCTTCTGTTTGAAATGCCAACCAATTAAACAATGTTTCTCTCACTCTGTCTTTTGTTGGTTTAATAACATTGTCTACAATTGACACCTTTCTGCCTCGGTGTTGGCCACCTATTATTCTAATTTTTCCCTTAGTGCTCATAAATCTTTACCGCAAATATTTACTTTCTTGCTCAATTGTAGAGCAATTTTTTGTTTGGTTATATTTATAATTTATTGATTTATAGATATTTTTTAACCAAGAATGTATTATGTTTAGCACTCTCATTGTTGGAGTGCTAAAATTAGTGTGTAAACTGAACAAAAATTAGAAAACATGGCTAAAGAATTAACGATAAAGCAAGACGAAATATTCATGGGTCCCTTGGGAAGTCTTGGGGCTTATATAAATATTGTCAATCAAGTTCCTATTCTAAGTAAAGAAGAGGAGAAGAGTCTAGCGCTTCGCTATCAAAATGAAAACGATCTCGATGCTGCGAGGCGTTTAATCATGTCCCAGTTAAGATTTGTTGTTTATATTGCAAAAGGTTATTCAGGCTATGGTCTCTCTCTTGCTGATTTAATCCAAGAAGGCAATATAGGTTTAATGAAAGCTGTGAAACGTTTTGATCCAGATCGTGGATTTAGATTGGTTACATATGCTGTGCACTGGATAAGGGCAGAGATTCATGAGTTTGTTTTCAATAATTGGAAGCTAGTTAAGATCGCCACAACTAAGGCGCAGAGAAAACTTTTCTTTAACCTAAGAAAAAGCAAAAAACATTTAGGGTGGTTGTCCAAACAAGAAACAGAATCTATTGCAAAAGATTTGGGCGTCAAACCAAAAGAAGTCACACAAATGGAACAAAAGCTTACATCGAAAGATTTGGCTTTTGATCTAAGAGATAGCAGTAATGAAGATGAATATGTGGCTCCTGCCGGTTATCTACCAAGTCCAGATTCCGATCCAGCAGAAACCTTGCAAGAATCTGACTGGCTGACAAAAAATACCGAGGCTCTCACTCTTGCAATGAAAAACTTAGATGAAAGAAGTAAAAATATTCTTAAATCACGTTGGCTTGAAGAAAAAAAACCCACTCTTAAAGACCTTTCAAAAAAATACAATATCTCAATAGAAAGAGTCAGGCAAATCGAAGAACATGCTATCAAGACACTTCGTGAAACCCTCGTCGAAGCTTAACTCACTACGTACAATTAAAAGTTTTGTTCGACGCTCAGGTCGAATAACGAACTCACAACGCAAAGCATGGAACCATTATTGGTCTTATTATGGTATTGATATAGAAAACGATCCAAATGAGTTTATTGAGTTGTTTAATGATACAAAAAAAAGAATTGTCCTAGAGATTGGTTTCGGCGATGGTGATAATCTCATTGCAACGGCAATAAATGAACCTAGCTCAACTGTTATTGGTATCGAAGTCTATCGTTCAGGAATAGGTCATTGTTTGATTAATGCAAAGAAAAATAACCTAAAAAATTTAAAAATTATCTACTTTGATGCTGTTGAGGTTTTAAATCAATACGTACCAAATAATTCGGTTGATGCTATCAATATTTTTTTTCCAGATCCATGGCCAAAAAAAAGACATCGAAAGCGTAGATTAATTTCTGATGCGTTTGTTCTGTTGTTAAAATCTAAATTAACTAACCATGGTCTGGTGCATATATGCACTGATTGGCCTGATTACAACGAAGAGATCTTGGGGCTGTTCAAACACATCAAAGGCTTCGAGCCGGTTAAAAATATTCTGAAAAGAACTCAAACAAAATACGAAAGAAAGGCTATAGCCTTAGGGCATGCTATTTATGAATCTGCATATAGGTTAGTTTTATAATCATCCTAATCAGATTCAGATTATCCTCATCGCTCTGATAACTTACTTTTTACCTTGAAGAAAAGCATCAACAGCCAATGCAGCACCTCTGCCTTCGTTCATCGCCCACACAACAAGGGATTGGCCTCTTCTGCAGTCTCCAGCACTAAAGATACCGGCTTTGTTTGTTGCAAAAGTTCCATAAGAAGCTGCTATATTGGCTTGTTCATTTAAATCAACCCCGAATTTCTCTGGAAGGTCTTTCTCAGGACCTAAAAATCCCATTGCCAATAAAACGATATCTGCTGCCCATCGTGTTTCAGTTCCTTTTATTTGTTTCATTGACCATTGGCCATTTTTTTTATTCCATGTAACTGATTGACTCTCTAAACCCAACACTTCGCCATTACCATTATCGATAAAATAATTACTTGATGTCTCGTATACCCTTGGATCATCTTCAAAGATAGCAATTGCTTCTTCATGCCCATAATCAGTTCGCAAGATGTTTGGCCATAAAGGCCATGGGTTGTTCTCATCCCTCTGTTGGGGTGGTTTTGGTAATAACTCAATATTTACAATACTCTTGCACCCTTGTCGAATTGCTGTTGCTATACAATCTGTTCCTGTATCACCTCCACCTATCACTATTACATTTTTATTGTTTGTATTGATATAAGTGTTATCAGATAAAGCATTGTTCAATAAACTCTTAGTGTGTTGTGTTAAAAATTCCATTGCAAAATAAATGCCATCCAACTCTCGCCCTGGAATGCTTAAATCATGAGGAACTGTGGATCCGGTTGCTAAAAGAATGGCATCAAATTTTTTGGTTATTTCTTGGCAATCGACATCAACCCCAACATCTGTATTTGTTTTAAATGTAATACCAGAATCTTCCAAAAGCTCAATTCTTCTATTGATGAGGCTTTTTGATAATTTCATATTTGGTATTCCATACATCAACAATCCTCCAACTCGATCCTCCCTTTCAAAAACCGTCACTTGATGTCCTGTCTTATTAAGTTGATCAGCGGCTGTTAATCCTGCGGGACCTGAGCCGATGATTGCAATGGATCTACCAGTTCTAAACGATGGTTGCTTTGATTGAACCCAACCTTTTTCAAAACCTATATCTATGATTGAGTTTTCAATATCTTTGATTGTTACAGCAGGTTCATTAATGCCTAGGACACATGAACCTTCACAAGGTGCTGGGCAGACTCTTCCTGTAAATTCTGGAAAATTATTAGTTTCACTTAAAAGATCCAGTGCATCTTGCCAGCGTCCTTCATGAATTAAATCATTCCACTCAGGTATTAAATTACCAATTGGACACCCGTGTTCCGATCCACAAAAAGGCACTCCACAATCCATACAACGTGAGCCTTGAAGCATTAAATGTTTTTTATTGGGTGGTGTATAGATCTCATAATAATCTAAAACACGTTCATGCTTGTCACGCAAAGGGTTTCTTTGTCTTGGAAACTCTAAAAATCCAGTTGGCTTTCCCATAACTAATTACACTATTGCAGTATTCGATCGTTGGTCTCGAATATTGACTCTATTTCCTCATTGTGATCTTTTCTCTCTTGGAGCACTCGCTTGTAATCCAAAGGCATCACTTTAACAAACTGAGTTAAAACCTCAGGCCATCCATCTAAAAGATCTCGGGCAACTTCTGAATTCGTGTAACGCTGATGCATTTCTAGCAATCTCAATAATTCGGCTATACTTTCTTCGTCTTCTAGGGGTTCTATTTCAACCATCCCGGTGTTGCAGTTGGGTGAAAAATCCTGCTCTTGATCTAAAACGTAAGCAATCCCACCGGACATACCTGCTGCAAAGTTAACGCCTGTTTTACCTAAGACAACAACTCTACCTCCTGTCATATACTCACAGCCATGATCTCCAACTCCTTCAACAACAGCATAGGCTCCACTATTTCTAACACAAAATCTTTCAGCGGCTTTTCCTCTATAAAAGCCCCAGCCTGAAGTGGCTCCGTACATGGCTACGTTTCCAATTAATATATTATTTTCAGCTTTAAAAAGTCTATCTTCAGGAGGGACAACGATTACACGTCCACCGGATAATCCTTTGCCTATATAGTCATTACAGTCTCCAATTAATTTCATGTTAATACCTGGAACTAAAAAAGATGCAAAACTTTGTCCTGCTGATCCTTGGAAATTGATATTGATTGTATTGTCTGGCAAACCATCTTCACCCCACTTCTTGACAACTTCATGGCTTAGCATTGCCCCAGTAGTTCTGTCTGTATTAACAATGGGTAAATCAACAGATACCTGCTCCTTGTTGTGGAGAGCTTTGTGAAACAACTTAATTAGCTTTCGATCCAAAACCTTGTCGATGCCATGTTGTTGTTGTGTTGTGCTGCGGATGGCAACATTTTCTCTCAATTGTTGAGGGGGCACCAGTAATGAACTTAAATCTAATTTTTTGGCTTTCCAGTGGTCAATAGCATTGTTTTCCTCTAGAAAATCGACTCTCCCAATAAGCTCATCAAAAGTTTTGATACCTAACCTTGCCATGATTAATCTTGCCTCTTCAGCTATCATAAAAAGATAATTAATCACGTGCTCTGGTTGGCCGGTAAATTTTTCTCTAAGCAAAGGGTCTTGTGTGGCAATACCAACTGGGCAGGTGTTCATGTGGCATTTACGCATCATGATACAACCCAAGGTAATGAGTGGCGCTGTAGAAAATGCAATTTCATCAGCTCCGAGTAAACCGGCGATAATGACATCTCTGCCAGTTTTTATTCCTCCATCTGTTTGAATTTTTACCCTATCTCTTAAATTATTTAAGATTAAAGTTTGTTGCACTTCGGCGACGCCTAATTCCCAAGGAAGCCCTGCATGCTTTATACTTGTTAGCGGTGAGGCGCC
>CAXGBD010000010.1:0-28962 GCA_964008355.1 uncultured Gammaproteobacteria bacterium
TGTTGGAGTTATAAGGGAGTTTTTATGGCAGCTAAAGAAACACCGGCAGAAGAGCTTGCAGCTGAAACCAAAGCCGAACCTAAGACAGCTAAAGAAACACCGGCAGAAGAGCCTGCAGTTGAAACCAAAGCCAAACCTAAGACAGCTAAAGAAACACCGGCAGAAGAGCCTGCAGCTGAAACCAAAGCCAAACCTAAGGCAGCTAAGGCGAGTGAAGTTTTTTATGGTACTGGGAGAAGAAAAACATCTACTGCCCGAGTTTATCTAAAAAAGGGCAAAGGAAGCATTGTGGTGAATAAGTTACCTTTAGATCAATTTTTCGATCGAGAAACTGCAAGAATGATAGTTAAACAGCCTCTGGAAACAACTGAATTGCTTGATAAAGTAGATGTTAATGCCACCGTAAGAGGCGGCGGCGGCAGTGGGCAAGCCGGAGCAATCAGACATGGATTGAGTAGGGCACTTCTTCAGTACGATGAAAATCTAAGGGCACCACTAAGAGGAAAAGGTTTCTTAACCCGAGATGCACGAAAGGTTGAGCGGAAAAAAGTTGGCCTAAAAAAGGCAAGAAAAGCAACACAATACTCGAAACGTTAATTCTAGAACGAATCCAGCATCCTTTTTTGTAATTCCTTACTTGGCACTGGGCCAATTCCACCACCAAGATTATCGATCATATGTTTTGGTTTTGATGTTGCCGGGATTATGTTGGTGACGGCATCGTTGGCTAAAATAAATTTCAAGAAGAATTGTGACCAACTATTGATATTAAATTCATGGCACCAATTTGGGAGGGCCTTTTTTTTGGCTGCTTTAAATAATTTACCTCTCATGAAAGGTCGATTAATTATGGTAGCTACACCTAGGTCTTTGCATAATGGCAACAGTCTATTTTCTGCTTCCGTCTCACCCAGTGAATAATTGAATTGGGCAAAATCTATGCTTTCTTTTCTAATGATGTTTTCCATTTGCTCAAACGCACTGGATCTGGAATGAGTTATGCCAATGTAACTAATTTTCCCTTCTTCTTTCCACTGATACAGTGTTTTTATATGCGTCTTCCAATCAAGCAGGTTGTGTATTTGCATGAGGTCGATGACAGCTTTATTCAATTTTATGGAAGATTCATTCATTTGTATTTCACCTGCTTCTTTGCCTTCAATCCAAACTTTGGTAGCTAAAAATAACTGTTCTCCAATATTTAGATCTTTGACAATTTTTCCAGTCAATTCTTCTGCTCTTCCATACATTGGTGAAGAATCAATTAAACGGCCCCCAATATTCAGTAGAGCTTGCACTATCTCTTTTCTAGGTTTTAAGAGTTCTGGTGAGAAATCTGTATCAAAAACCCTTGAAGTGCCTAAGCCAATAACAGGTAACAATCCACCAGAGGATGGGATTATTCTTTGAATCATTCTTTCTTGTGCTTTGAGCACATCTACTTTCAGTGAAGAACCTAGAGTCGAGGCACCGATCAGTTTTAACAGGCTTCTTCTAGTTTGCTTCATTGATTATTGAAGGTCAGTACTTCATCATTTTTCCCGACCAGAATTACATTTGCTGCATTGCTTGCAAATATACCATTGCTAACAATACCAGGAATATTATTGAGTTTTTTCTCAAGCTCAGGTGGATCTATGATGCTTAGATTATGAACATCAAGTATGATGTTGCCGTTATCTGTAATAAATTCATTTCTGAATTCTGGTTGTCCCTCTAGGGTAATAATTTCTCTTGCTACATATGATTTTGCCATTGGAATGACTTCAACAGGAAGGGGGAATTTTCCCAACACATCAACAATTTTTGAACTGTCAACAATACAGATAATTTTTTTTGATGCAGCCGCTATGATTTTTTCTCTAGTCAGCGCACCGCCACCACCCTTGATCATGTAAAAACTGTGAGTCACTTCATCAGCACCATCGATATACAAATCAGGACTGCCAATAGCAGATAATTCATCGACTCTAAAACCTGCATCTTGAAGTTTGCAAGTTGTTTCTTTGGAACTGGATACCAGGGTATTAATTTTCTCTTTGACTGTGTGTAAATTCTCTATTAAATATTTTACCGTTGAACCTGTCCCTAAGCCTAAATTACAGTCATCTTGAATATAGGCCAAGGAAGCTAGTGCCGCATCTTTCTTTTCTTGTTCCTGATTCATTTATTTATTGTGACATATCTTGTTTATTATCTAAATTTATAGGTGTTCGCTTCAGTCACAACCATGTCCAAAGGTACATCCCATGGTTCATGAACTAAGTTATTTTGTTTTTGAAATTCATAAGCTAGGCCTACTAATAATGGTGTAGTTGGTTTTTGATCCTTTAATTTTTTTTCAAACGTACGATCATAATAGCCTCCTCCCATGCCTAATCTATATCCATCTTGATCAAATGCGACTAAAGGTACAAAGACCATATCAAGTTCAAGGGCAGATACTTGATTCTCTTTAGTGAGTTCTGGTTCTGGTATGCCATATGTATTTTCATTGAGATCAGAATTGGGTGCAAAATTTCCAAAGAGCAGACTATTATGATGCATCACTGGTAGAAAAGCATTTTGATTATTTGACCAGAGGAATTCGATTAATTTCAACGTGTCTGCTTCTCCGTTGAGGGCATAATAAATTCCAATATTAGAATGTTCTTGAATCCATGAAGATCGAATGATTCTTAGAAAGATGGCACGAGACAGTTCACTAGATTGTTTTTTAGTGAGGTTTTTTCTCTTTTCTTTTAATCGTTCCCTGATTATATCCATTGATGTCTGAGTAGATCTCCCGCTGATGACGTTGCTTATTGTTGCTCTTTGGCCGGTATAAAAAAAGTGGGTTCTGTCGCATTGGCGTAGGCTTCCCATAAAAGGTAATGCTCAAAACCAATTTAGATCTAGATCCCTAATCGATAAGTTAAGGGCCAAGAGTCCTTCAATAAACATCGTTCATCGCAGGAAATCATTATCTTTACTATTGTAACTTTAAATCTTTCTCAGGGTTAAGGGAAGCTTCCACACGATGATTTACAGTTTCTAGCTTATTTTTAATTTGTATTAAATCAAGTTCAGCGTCGTGATCAGTCCTAATGAATGCAGCAGTATCACTATTCCCAGTGACCAAATCATCGGCAATGTTGATGGCAGCCATTATCGCTATACGATCTTTTGCAAAACTTATTCCAGATTCCTTAATATTAGTCATCGTATCATTAACTAATTTTGCTGCTTTGATTAAGTTTTGCTCTTTTCCTGGCGGACAGGATAATGTGATTTGTTCCCCAAGGATCTCTACCTGGACTTTCATTTATGCGCTGCCTTCAAAGTTTCTTAAACGCTCTAAAATTGCTTCGGCTTTGTTTTTTGCCAGATTGTTTTTCTCTAGAGTGGATTTATGTGTTTCTGATAGATGCTTGTTCTCTTCATTAAGTAATTGATTTTTATTGTCTAATTGATTGCATTTTTCAATTAAGTCTTCAATCCTTGTTGTCAGTTTTTCAAGTGAATTCAATATGTCTTTTTCTGTTATTTTACTCATTATATTCACTATAGATTTTCCTGACCTAGTGGTCAAATAAGGATACAATCAAAGGCATTTTCAGCTCACTTTAAAAGAGAAAAAATGGAATTTAGTGAAATAGATCTACTTAGACGTAAAGCAAATGTGGCCATTGATATATCTGAATACCATGGAACCATTTGTGCCTATTTGTGCTGTGACTCTTTTCAGGAAGATGATTTATTACCCAAAGAAGTAAGTTTTGACGGCAGTTCTGTTTCTGTCCAAATTATCGAGTTCAAGGATGCTCTTTATGAACTGATTTCAGAGACAATAAATAGTTTTAATGATACTGAAATGAGTTTTTATCCTTTTCTCCCTCTAGATTCAGAAGAGTTGAGCATCAGAGCGCATGCTTTATCAATTTGGTGTCAGGGTTTTGTTGATGCCTTGGGAATGTTTATCTCTGAAAGAGAATTGACAATAAATCAATCTGATCAAACATTTATAAGTGAAATCATTGAAGATTTTTCTCAAATCTCTACACTAAGCAAAACCACAGTTGAGAATGGGAACGAAGAAGAGCTCGCTTACTTTGAAGTGGTTGAATTTGTCAAAGTAGGCACCCAATTGGTGTACGAAGAATTGAAAAGAGAAATAAATTGAATAGCAGAGACTACATAATAAGACGCAAAAAACTTGCAAAAGCAATTGGCAAAGGCTCTGTAGCCATTCTTCCTGCAGCACAGACCAGCCAGAGAAGCAGAGACACTAAATACAAGTATCGTCCCGATAGTGATTTTTATTATTACACGGGATTTAGCGAACCTGAATCTTTGATGATATTGGCGCCAGGAAGGTCTGAGGGTGAATTTATTTTACTTGTAGAAAAGAAAGATCCATTGGCAGAAACATGGGAGGGTCATAGACCGGGTCCCAAAGGGGCCATTAAAGATTATGGGGCTGATCAATCTTTTAGTATCGATCAGTGTGATGCAGTGCTGAGTAAAATATTGAAAACAACTGAAAAAATATTTTTTACTCTCGGTAACGATACCTCCTATGATCAAAAGATCACCAATATATTAAACTCATTAAGAGCAGGACAAAGGCAAGGAATCTCAGTTCCTGACAGTATTATTTCATTGGAATCCATTACCCATGAATTGAGATCAATCAAGTCAGAAAAGGAAATAAAATTGATGAGAAAGGCTGCAAAAATTGGCGTAGAAGCTCATTTCAGAGTAATGAAAAAATGCCAGGAAAATCTTTATGAATACCAGCTTGAAGCAGAAATATTACACCAATTTGGCCAGTACGGAGCCACTGCTTCATACGAAAGTATTGTAGCTTCAGGAAGTAATGCATGCACACTACACTATATAAATAATAGATCTAAATTAAAGAATGGGGAGCTTCTATTAACCGATGCTGGTTGTGAATTTGAGATGTATGCTAGTGATATCACAAGAACCATCCCCATTTCAGGTATTTTTACCGATGAACAAAAAGCAATCTATTCAATTGTCTTGCAAACCCAAAAAAAAGCAATTGCATCAGTAAAGCCAGGACAGACTTTTAAGAATCTTCAAAATGATGCAATCAAATCAATCACAAAGGGGTTACAGAAATTGGGTATCTTGAGTGGCAATATCGATCAATTGATCGCCAATGAGGCATATAAACCTTTTTATATGCATGGTATAGGTCATTGGCTGGGTATGGACGTGCATGATGTCGGTTCTTATGGCAATCCCAAAAAGGGATCAGTGAGAAAGTTTGAACCAGGGATGGTCCTCACCATTGAACCAGGAATTTATATCTCTACTAAAAATAGGCAAGTGGAGAAGCAATGGCGAGGTATCGGTATCAGGATAGAGGATGATATTCTGGTTAAAAAAACTGGCAATGAGATTTTAACTCATCAACTTCCAAAGGAAATTGATGATATCGAGTCTATTATGGCTAATCATTAATTCAACAATGAATTATCACAACTTCAACATGAGGAAAATATAGTTATGGCAGCAGTAATTTGTGGCTCCGTTGCTTACGACAACATCATGGGTTTTGATGGGAAATTTAGCGAGTACATTCTGCCTGATCAGCTGGATATCTTAAGTGTTGCATTTACGGTAGATCTCAGGAAGGAATTTGGCGGCTGTGCGGGAAATATAGCCTATAACCTTAGATTATTAGGTGATGAACCTTTGATAGTTGCTACTGTAGGTAATGATTTTGATGCCTATGAAGCTTGGTTGAATAAAAATCACATTGACACGGGAGGCATTAAAACCATTCCAGAAAAATTGACTGCACAGTGTTTTATAACCACTGACTCAGACAACAATCAACTCACTTCATTTCATCCAGGAGCGATGGAGGATGGGCATTTAAATACAATTCCAGACCATGCAGAAACAACAATAGGTATCTTAGGTCCAGCATCAACCAAGGGAACACTGGAGCACGCAGATCAACTGGTGAAAAAATCTATACCGTTTATTTTCGATCCGGGTCAAAGTACTCCGATGTTCAACAAAGATGAGCTGAATCAGTTAATTGATTTATCTAACTGGATTATTGTCAATCAATACGAAGCCAATTTACTGTCTGATAAAGTGGAAAAATCGATTCAAGACATCAGCAATCAAGTGGAAGCCATGATTGTTACCAAGAGTGGTGAAGGTTCTGAAATGTTTGTCGGCGAAGAAGTAATTGCTGTATCACCTTATAAGGCTGAAAGGGTATGTGACCCTACAGGGTGTGGTGATGCTTATAGAGCTGCTTTATTATATGGCATACCCAGAAGCATGAGCTGGGATGAAATGGGCCAAATGGGCTCTTTAATGGGTGCTATAAAAGTGGCTCAATACGGAACACAAAATCATCAGTTCACTTACGAATCGCTCCAACAAGAACTCCAAGACTCTTCCTAATTGGAGCACGCTTTTTATCCTCTGCCCAAGAGTAAACAACGGGCACTAAGATTAGAGTTAATAGGGTAGAACTGAACATCCCACCAACTACTGCAACGGCCAGAGGTTGGCTGAGTTCAATTCCTGCACCAATACCTAGGGCAGGCATGAGCATAGCTAAGATAATCGTGAAGGAAGTCATCAGTATAGGCCTTAGTCTTCTTGGGCAAGCTACAAGCAGTGCTTCGTCTGCATTTTTTCCAGTTTTCATTTCCTCATTGGCACGATCAACCAACAAAATAGAATTTTTTGCAACCAAGCCGGTCAGTAATACCAGACCAGTCATGGAAAAAATATTTAAAGCTATACCTGCAATCCAAAGACCAAAGATACCACCAAGCACAGCGAGAGGTTGGGAGACCATGATGATCAGTGGTTGGCTGAATGAATTGAATTGACTGGCCAAAACCATATAAACCAGTAACAATCCTGTCAGAAAAGCAATAAGCATCGTATTGCTGGTTTTTTTGAATTCTTTTGCCCTTGCAAAAAAGTTAACGTGATAACCAGGAGGCAATGTTTCTGCAGCAGCAGACTCGACAGTATCTATGGCATCACTAAGAGCCATAGTAGGATCCGTAAAAAAATAAGAAGCATATTCTCTGTTAAATCTCGATATGCTTGCCGGTCCTACGATCTCTGAGAAAGCTGCAACCGTATCCAATCTCACTAAATCAGCATTTGGAGTTCGAAGATAAATCTTATTTAAGTCACTGATACTCATGTTCTGTTCTGCCTTGAGACGAATCTTGTAACGCTCACCTCCGCCAATTGAGTCATTGTATCTGGCAACATCAATACCACCAGCAAAGACATTGGCTGCTTCTGCAACTATTTTCGTTGATAATCCAAGTTCTGAAACCAGTTCTCGGTTTATATCCAGAGCAACTTGTGGCATCTCCATGTCCATGGACATATCGACATTTCCGAGTTCAGGTGTTTCACTTAATTTTGCAAGAAATATTTTTGCTACTTCATCAAGAACATATAAATCAGGTCCCGCGAGAGTAAATTGTAAGGCTTCACCTCTTGTGCCAGAAGCAAATGAAAGGGGGGAGGGGAATGCTTTAACCCCTGGCACTTCCGCTAATTTTGCTCTAATTAAAGGAATGAGCTCGTATTGTTTTAATGTTCTTTCTGTCCTCGGTTTTAACTTAACGTAAATGGCACTTTCGTTGATTTGCGTGCCAGAAGCTCCATCGCCAGAAGTTCCACCAACAATACTAAACAAACTATCGATGTCTTCGTAGTTCCTTAAGATTTCTTCGACTTTTCCAACTCTGTCATTACTGTATTCAATACCAGATCCCAAGGGTGTTTTAACAGTGACACTGAATTGTCCTTCATCTTCTTTGGGAAAGAAGGAACCTTCAAGATTTTGAAAAAATAAAGCTGTTGAAGACACAATGACCAGTCCAGAAATCACTACTTTTCGTTTATTGTTAATAGCCCAATAAACTAAGTTTCTATAGCGTTCTTCAAGACCTATGAAAAAATTCTGAACTCTCTCAAAGAATTTATTTATTGACGTTGAGGGTTTTAACCATTGAGAGCAGAGCATGGGAGTTAATGTCAGCGAAATAAACAAAGATATGATCACCCCAGAAGAGACGACTACTCCGAATGACCTGAAGAAACGACCCGCTATGCCTTCTAAAAAGATCACCACAGTAAATATAGCAGCCAGAGTGAGAGTGGAAGCAACGATCGGCAAAAATACCTCATTGGTACCAATAATGGTTGATCTAATTCTATCCAATCCACTGGTATCAAGATGTCGCTGGGAATTTTCTAAAACAACAATAGCATCATCGACAACCACTCCAATGAGTAGCAGCAATCCCAACATCGTCATAGTATTTAAGCTGTATCCAAAAAAATACATTACAACAATAGAACCCAGTAAAGATACGGGTATGGTGATGGCAACAATACCCATGCCAATAAAACTTCTTAAGAATAACAACACCACCAATGCTGCAAAAATTGCCCCTGCAATCAAATGCTGTCCAAGACCTGTAATGATTTCATAGATGTACTCACTGTCATCAGTTGCGTAATCAAGCATCATCCCATCTGGTAAAAAAGGGAGAATATCTGTTTCAATTCTCTGTTTTACAGCTTCAATGACCTCAATGGTATTTTCTCCTCTGATCTTACCCACTCCAAGGCCAATGGCAGGTTTTCCCTGGAATCGTGCCAAATTTCTAAGATCTGAAACATCATCTTCAATCTGGGCAATATTCTTGAGTTTAATTGGATTATTGTTGGTGTAGGCAACAATGATGTTGCCTACATCTTCAGGGCTATGGTATTCAAGATCTAATTTTAATAATTCTTCTTTTGAATTCTCTATTAAGAAACCACCGGGTAATTTAATATGCTCATTTCTGAATGCCCTAACAATGTCCTGGACGGTGATGCCAAAAGCACTCATACGATCAAAATTAAGATTGACCCTGATATTTCTTTCACGTCCACCACCAATTGAAATTTTTGCAACTCCTTTTATTGTTTCCAACTTCCTCTTAATAATGTTCCTCGCATATAAATCCAATTCTTGGAGTGTTCTATCACCCGTTAGTGCAAGCCACATTGCAGGTATCTCTCCTGTTGCGATTTTATTAATAATGGGGGTTTCGGTATCGGTGGGTAATTGAGCAATAACCTGATTAACTTTTTCTTGGGTTTCATTAAAAGCAACGTCGAGATCTTTTTCCAAAACAAAAGTAGGAAAAACAGTAGAAAATCCTGTTTCTGATCTGGCTCTGAGTTCATCAATACCTGCGATACTATTGACGGCTCCTTCTATGATGTTGGTAACACTAGAGTCCACCACGTCAGGATTTGCTCCAGGCAATACGGTGGTAACGGCAAGCAGTGAAAAATCAATATCTGGTGTTCTATCAATCGCTATTCTGTTAATTGAAATAATGCCAAACAACACCACTACTAAGTTGATCATTGTAGCGAAGACATGTCGCTTTATTGAAATCTCGGCTAAACTCATTGGTTGCTCTCAATAATCACTTGACTCTGATCAGCTAGGAAGCCTGCGCCATCAACCGCGATCAATGTACCTTTTTGAAGACCAGCTTTTATTTCAATCAATCCATCGAGATGAATTCCTGTATCAACCTTTGTTTCTATTGCTACTGAGTTTTTAATCACATAAACCACGTTGCCAATAGATCTTCTAACCACGGCAAGCTGTGGTACCACTAAAGCGTTTTCCCTTTCTGATAAGATTATTTCAGCTCGAGCACTAGCACCAGGCAACCACAAGCCTGGATTTTCAAAATCAATAATGACACTGATTGAGCGATTTTTTGGGTTGATGTTAGGACTGACCTCATTGATTTGAGTTTCTACAATGTGATTGGTGTTGGTGGGGGAGGTCAGGTAGGTTTTTAATCCTTTTTTCAATTTTGAGGATTGGTATTCTGGAAAGGAAACACCCACCCGTAAATTCTTTGTATCGACCAATTCAAAAACAATCGTGCCTGTTTGCACAAAATCACCCATCACTATTTTTTTTGCTGCTACGTAACCGGTTATAGGTGCTTTTATCTTGGTGTCTCTGAGCAATTTTTTGCTGCTATTATGTTTTGCTTCAGCGGCTTTAATTTGTTGTTCCAATGCTTCCAGTTCGGCTTTTGTTTTGTCGAGTATTTCTTCGGAAACTAGATTGTTTTTATATAATCTTTCAGCCCGAGATAAGTCCAATTCCTGATTAATCTTCAGTGCAGATAATCGAGCAGTTTCTGCTTTGGCTTGAATGGTTTCCAATTCATATCTTTCAGGATCAATTTCTGCCATGATCTGTCCTTGCTGAACAGCATCGCCAACATCGATCAACACTTTAATGACTCTTCCAGAGACTTCAGAAGCAACCTTGGGAGAGGATAGACTATAGATGATGCCCATTGCGCTTTCTTTTTCTTCGATAGTTGTTGTTGCTACCTTGCCTGTAGTGATGGCGACAGCAGCCATACTCAAAGGCACAGGTGTTAACCCATACATTAAAAGCGTCAATATCGGTAATTTAACAATAATATTTTTTATTTTTTTAGATTGACCAATCATGACTGTGCAATTCCATTAAGCAGGTTATTGGCCAGCAATTCACAAAACTGTTTAGTCTGTTTGGGATCAATATGACCGATCCTTTCACTGAGAATTTGCTCAAATAAGATGTACATAAAATTTGGTGCCATCAATTGAAAAGCAATGATTAAAGGGTCAACATTTGTGGAAATTTCTCCATGACTTTGCGCCTGTTCAATCAGCTTTACCACTCGATCAATGGCTCCAGACAATAGGTTCTGGTCGTAACTGTTTCCTCTTGAACCGCTTAAGTCGGAGATCTCCCGTAACAGAAGGGTATAGGGTTGTGGGTTGCTTAGCATATCTTCCATTCTTGTATGCATGAAGAATTTAATCTTGTCGATGTAAGTACCTGGGTGTTTCTCAGCTTCCAGTACGTCAGAGAAGGAATTATTTTGGCAACGAAGCAGTATTTTTTGATACAGGTCCTCTTTTGAGTCGAAGTGATGGTAAATATTGGCTTTGCTGATACCCGCTTCAAGTGCAATTTCACCCATGGACACGGCCGTAAAACTTTTCTTGGAGAAAAGCTTTTCAGCTGATTTCATTATCGATTCTATGCCATTCATCACGCTATATACTTACCGATCGGTCGGTCAGTATATATCTTAAAAAAAAGCTTTTCAATCCTTAATGAGTCAATTGACTCAGACTTGCTGAAAAAACAATTTTCCCATTTTCTTCCTGGGTTATCTTTACCGGTATATAGTCTAATTCTGGAGCTAACCATAAAGTATTAGTTCTATTTGAGTCCGGACTGGAACGATTGATTTCAATGGCTTCAAATTTACCAAAAGGCACATTGATCATTGCTGAACTATTTCTATTTACTTGCACAACCTGAATTTTATCTTTATCTAAAATATAGTATTCAGATTGATCTATACCTCTTCTAATATCCATAATAATGGCTATTTGCAGTGAGACTTTATCTATAATATTTCCGGTCAAAGGTAGTTTTATAGCTCTGTCCTTATAGTGGCCTGTGATCAGTGAATCTTCCCAGTCAAAACTTGCTCTGGATTTTCTGGGTTTGCTGCGAATGGTATCTATTAATTCGTATGTTTGAGATCTAAGAACATCATTGCCTTCTAGTATAAAAGTGCTTTTCTGCCATATTGACCCATCGATAATAATTCGCCAAAATCCACCTGGCTTTGTTGTTAGCTCATAACTGTACAATCCTCCATCTTCTTTTTTTAGAGTCATTGATAATTGTCCATCTGCTTGTTTTAGTTGTGCAGTGTAGACAGCTACAAAGTTCTGAGGCTGAGACCAGCAGGCAGAACTTACAATGAGGCTCAAGCACAAGCCTAAGAAAATGCTTGTCAGCTTAGTGTTCATGACCAATTCAAATCTACAACCCAGAGCAAATTTGTCTAGGCTGTTTTCTGCTCGTTTGATTCAGCATGCAGCTCAAAATCACAAGTGCAATCGCTGAGTGTCATATTTGGAAAGGATTTAATGGGCGCATAACCCAAATGGGTATCTGCACCACCTGCCAATAGAGTTGGCCTAATAAGACCGGCAGTGGTTATGACCGAACTAAAGTTCTTCTGATTTCTAAACATGGTCGGATCCCAGCCGTGATACATAAACATCATGCCTTGTTGCATACTTGAGGAAATATGAGCAACGGCAATGAAAGAACCCATGGTATTGAAGATCTTGATTAAATCACCATCGGCAACGCCTCGGTCTTTGGCATCATTGGGATTGACATATATATCAGGCTCACCTCGTTGTAGGCTCCATAAAAAAGTATCGTCTCTCCACGAACTGTGGATACTGTGTCTGGCATGTCCCATAAGCATTCTCAGTGGATAGCCTTCCAGTTCAAGGGGGTCTTTGTGACCGGGCAGGGTTTCATCGTATTTAATGTACCAGTCGTGATCGTGATAATGCTGTTGTCTACCGGTATGGGTTTCGTAGTGCTTCTTATGCTCCACATATTGTTTCATGGTTGCATAAGGAGCATTGTCCCCATAAACCACCCCTTCGGAGTCTTCAACTCTGACAATGCCTTTTGCAGCCAGTTCATCAAAGGTTATCCTAGGCAGTCCCGGTGAGGCATTAATCAAAAATTCTGCAATATCTTTAGAGTCGTTGAATTTGCCTCCCCATGTAAGTTGATCATAGAGTTTAGTGAGGTCTCTCTCGATGGGAGGTCTTCCATCGACAAATGTATCCATGATCGGTTGAATGCCTCTTTCTTTGGCTTTTTTACTGATGACTTTGGATAAACGTTTAAAAACAGTGAAATCATCCACCGACTCCCCTAATGGTTCCACCACTTTATCCATGGCTTGCAAGTAGGGCGTTTTTGGTTGAACTAACAAATCGTGTCGCTCATAATGATGGGCAACCGGCAAGACGTAATCGGCATACAGGTGGGTGATACCCATGTCGGGTATAATGGATACTATAGTTTCAACTTTCTCATAAATATTTTCTGCCCAGTGATCTCCTCCGGCTTTCCAACTGCCTGGGTTGTGTCCTCCAAAGATGGCCATTTTCAAGGGCTTTTCTTTTTGTCTTGGCCACCATCCTTTGTCAAGGGATTCTTGGTAATGTTCATCGTAGGTATCAGCTAATTCATCACCATAAAATTTACGGTTCACTTCTTTTAAATCCATGTGCTCATAATCCCACATCGCCGCCGCTTTAATTCTCATGCCATAACCAATGTCGGAGAAAAGGTAAGGGGCTATACCATCTGATTTTGAAAGTTGGGTCAGCTGATAACCACCACCTTCATTGCCCAGATTACCGGTCAATGACAGTAATAACAGCATTGCCCTTTGGAAGATATCCCCATACAGCCATTTCGCCGATCGAAAGCCACCATAGATCATGGCTGGTTTGGCTGAGGCAAAGTCTCTGGCAATTTCTCGAATGACTTCTGGGCTAATACCGGTGATTGCAGCGGTGACCTCAGGAGTGTGTTCTTCTGCTCGTTTTTTAAGTAATTCAAATACTGTGGTGACTGCTAGCGGTCCACTGTTGGTATCAATGTTCCATGTGCCTTCAAGACTGGGCTGCAGTGCTCCCAATTCAATGGTTTCACGGTCTTTCCCAGGTGCTTGTTGAATCCCATTACTAGCCTCATCCCAAAGGTAATAAATTTCATTACCGCCTGCCTTACCTAGGTCTTTTGGATGCAAAAATTTGCCGTTATCTGTGCGTACCAGCATGGGCAGATCGGTTTGTTCTTTAATGTAATCGGTATCGTAACTTTTGTCTTTTAGTATGACCTGTGCCATCGCCATTGCTAGGGCACCATCAGAGCCTGGCTTGGGATTGACCCACTTGGAAGCATGCATGGCACTGGGATTAAAGTCTGGGGAAATGACGATAACTTTGGTGCCATTGTATCTGGCTTCCCAAAAGAAATGAGCATCCGGAATTCGGGTCACTGCCGGATTGCAAAACCATACCAATACACACTTGGCCTTATACACCGCAGCCACGGTATCACCAGTGATATCAAGGCCTAATGTCTGATAGATGCCAATGGGTTGGTCACCAACTCCAGCAAAGGTTTCTGGTGCGGGAATACCGGTGAGGTTTAAAAAACGCTGATAGCCTGCAATGGTTGCTTTTTTTAATAGCATTGCTGTGCCCATGGCAAAAGACATCGAAGCCGGGCCACTACTGAGCCAATGGTCAATGTATTTATCCGCAATTTCGTCACATGCCTGATCCCATGAAATTCTCTGCCATTGTCCTTCGCCACGCTCCCCAACTCTTTTAAGTGGGTACAGAACCCGTTGTTTGCCATACATGTATTTGGAGTGCCGAACTCCTTTCTGACAGCCTCTGGGATTGTAATCAGGGGCATCTTCAGTGGCCCCGTATTCACCTTGTTGTTCTTCCCTCCAGACGATACCATTTTTAACAAAGACCTTGAACGCACAATGCCCTGCACAATTTACTCCATGGCTTGAGTGAGCTACTTTGTCCCAAGTCCATTTTGTTCTCATTAAATCTTCCCAGACTCGATATGAGTCATCGCCTCCCTGAACGGGGTGTGCGTAGTTAAGGCTGAGGGCTGAAGCCGCTACACCGGTTCCTGATAAAAACTTTCTTCTTGATAAGCGCATAACTTAGTTAATTCTCTCTTAAACCAAATGTGCTGTCTACAATATACCTTTAGCTATCAGTTTCTCGATCACTTTCTCCTGCCTTTGAAGAAAGAACTCCCTACTTGGTTGTTGGACTTTGCCATCTTTAAGTAATGAGTTTGCTTTTAAGAAATCTGCTTCTGCATAACTCTGTGCATAAGCATCAAAGCCCTGTCTTGAGACATAATTAGTCATTCCTGCATTTCTGCGGTATTTCCTGAGTGAACGAAGGTTGATGAAAGCATTGGCTGTTTGACTTTCACCTCCTGCACTGGCTTCAGATAAAACTTTTCCTCTGTAATCAACAATTTTAGACATACCGCTGCACGTATACGCGGGGACGGAGATATTAAGTATTGTTGAGGTATTTGCGGTGATCACATAAGCAAGATTTTCTGCGGCTCGAGCTCTGCGACAAATTTCTTTTTCGGTTGATCTTGGGCTACCCGGTTCACTGCTTGGATGTAGGAGAATTTCAGCCCCTCTCATAACATGGCAGCGTGCAATCTCGGGGTACATGATTTCTTCAGAAGCAATACAGGCAAGATTACCGATTTCTGTTTTTGCTACTGGGAAAACTTTCTCATATCCATATAAATCAAGATACTTGTCCCAGACATCGTGTGGTGTTGCCCAGATAACACTAGTTAGTCTTCTGTATCTAACAATTACATCACCAGATGGATCAATGATAAAACAGGTTTGAAAATAGATTTCTGGAAAATTTGGATCAATTTCATAGGTATTTCCTGCCAGATAGATATCGTTGTCTTGAGCAATTTTTGAAAATGCCTCATATTCAGGACCATCGATCTCGAAGCAGCCTTTTTCTCGCCACTCTTGAGGGGTTTCCTGCAAAGGAAATCCACAAACAGTGTATTCAGGAAGGACAACTAATTTAACTGGTGAGCCATAAAAAAAGAGATGAAAGTTGACCGTTGTTTGAACAAAATTGGATATATCTTGAATCCGTCTCATCATTAAATCATGTGACTCTTCTTTGGTTTGGCAATTATTGATTGCGTGGCAATCCAGTTGAAGAGCTACGGCCAAATATTCTTCAATATATTTCTCTTTCATTTCTACTTACCTTTGATATTAATAATTTTGGTGGACCCGGGAGGACTCAAACCTCCGACCAATGGATTATGAGTAAGAAGCGCCATCGATATGCAATGTGCCTTTGTCATCAAACATGGCATTCTCTGTATCGTTTATCCTCATTGTTTTCTCCGATCTTATTATGCCTTTACACTTTTCAAGGGTTTACATTAGTTTTGAAATTGTCTCAGTACGCCATTTTTCAGTTATTTCAATCTGGTTGAAACAAAATATATGGTATCCAGCAAGATTGGTGTTAGCAATATCTTTATACTCAGAAATACTTGTTACCAATTTATCTGGATTATAGATACTTGATTTCATTAACTCTGCCGCAACTTGGGATTTTTTTCGCAAGAAACGCAGGGAGTTCCCGACACCTATTCTAAGAGAAGTTCTAAGAAGACGTCCTCGCTCAATGGCACCAGGCAATCCGACCCAAACAGGAAGATGGACGCCTTGTTGGTTAATCCGAACCAACCAGTCACCTAATATATTTGCATCAAAACACATTTGCGTAACAATGTAATCTGCTAAATCTTTTTTCTTTTCAAGTGCTTCCATTAAGATTTTCTCGTTAACATCTGGGTGCCCCTCAGGATGCGCAGCAATTCCAATATTTTTTATATTATGACCAGATTTCTGCAAAGCTTTAAGAAGATCATAGGCATTATTAAACTCACCTATTGGTTCAGGTCGGTCGCCGCCAGGCACAAAAATACTCTCAATACTCAATGCATCGAGTCTTTTGACGATAGTTTCAAGATGTTTTTCCCCACTTACGCATTTCGCTGCAATATGCGGAATAACCTGAAAACCTTGTGCGATAAGTTTTTCGCTTAGCTCTATGGTTTCATCTACACCTTTTGTCGGCGAGCATGTAACAGCCACATGCGAATTTGGTTGAAGAGTCCCGAGCCTCTCTTCAATGCCTGGAATTGGAATAATTTCCATATAGGCGTTTTCCAGATCCTCTTGTATGCGCTTACCGACAGCTGCTGAAGGTTTGCTCGTGTTCATAATTTTCTCCTACCAAGCTGATTTTCTATACCTAAGAAAAGTATCTTATTTATTTTGTCTGTTTAATTTTTCCAGAAGTTTTAACGCCGTGATTTTGAAACTACTTCTTAATGATTTAAATCAATAATCCCTATCTTCAAATTCAGATTTTCTCTTAGCTATAAACTCAAGTAAAGCTTCATCAATTGCAGGATCCAATTTTGGAGCTTCGTATTCTTTTAACATTGCTTTCCATTTTAAATTGGCGCGCATTGCACAGTCTAAACTTCCTTCTTCTTCCCATTGTTCAAAAGTTTTGTTATCAGCGAGTTCAGACCGATAAAAAGCAGATTCAAAATTAGCTTGTGTATGTGCCGCACCTAAAAAGTGACCGCCTGGACCAATCTCCCTGAAGGCATCCATTGCTTGAGCATTTTCAGATAATTCAACACCTTCAAGCATCACAGCAAGCATTCCCGCTTGATCTGCATCCATTATAAATTTCTCATACCCCATAGAAAGACCGCCCTCAAGCCAGCCGGCTGTGTGCAGCATAAAATTGACTCCCGCTAAGGCAGAAGCTTGCATTGTATTAGCTGATTCATAAGCAGCTTGTGCATCTGGAATTTTTGATGCGCATAATCCACCACCACTTCGAAAGGGCACGCCTAATCGCCTAGCAAGCGCACCCACAATCGTCATTACATGACCAGGCTCTGGAGTGCCAAATGTGGGGGCTCCTGATTGCATAGAAACTGCGCTTGCAAATGCCCCAAATATTACCGGAGCCCCTGGTTTTAGAAGTTGAATATAAGCCATGCCTGCAAGTGCTTCAGCAAGAATCTGTGTCACAGTACCGGCTATGGAAACTGGAGACATTGCTCCAGCCAGAATAAAGGGTGAAATCATTGTTGCTTGATTATGCTCAGCATAGACAGTGGCAGAACCAAGCATTGTGTCATCAAACGTTAAAGGTGAATTAACATTAATCAAGCTGGTTAAGACAGCATTTTCTTCGAGAAATTTTTCGCCAAAAACTAGCTTTGCCATTGACACAGTATCTTCAGCTCTTTCCGGATGTGTTACCGATCCCATAAATGGTTTATCGCTGTATTTGATATGACTGTATATCATGTCAAAGTGACGTTTATTGACAGGTACATCAACTGGCTCACATATAGTTCCACCTGAGTGGTGAAGATTTGGGCTCATGTATGCTAATTTTACGAAATTTCTAAAATCTTCAATTGTTGCGTATCGCCGACCTTTATCTAAATCTCTAACAAATGGTGACCCATAAGCTGGAACAAGAACTGTTCTTCGCCCCCCAATAATAACATTATTAGCTGGATTCCTTGCGTGTTGTATATATTCTCTTGGGGCATTGGATTGAATGATTTCTCGACAAAATCCTGGCGGAAAATGAACGCACTCATCATCAATATCTGCACCAGCATTCTTAAATAAATCTAGAGCTTTCGGGAAATCACGGAACTCAATTCCAATTTCCTCAAGTAGAATATCGGCATTCTTTTCTATTAAAGCCAGTTCTTCCTCATTTAAAATTTCAAAATACGGAATATGGCGCTCAATATATGGTCGATATTTTCTTGCGCTTTGCTCTCTGGCTGCTATTTTATTTCTTCTTCCACCAGCTTGTCTTCGGTGTTTCCTTTCTGGCATAAGTTTATCTTGCTCCAGTTAAGAACGAACCCTTTCATTATTAGGATCATAGAGAGAGCCCTTGCCAACTATCTGAACGGTCATGGGATAAATGCCATCACCGTTTTCGTTAAAGTACTCCAGCGACAGTGACTTTCCTGGTATTGCGATGTTTTTAGGCAGGTAACCCATGACTACGTGTTTTTTGATTGATGGGCAATACGACATGCTGGTACTGTAGGACCTGCGGCCTTTGCTATCTACCGGCACTTCGCCTGTATCAGTATCAATGATTGGTGAGATGCCGACCGGATAGCGTGAACCGCTACCCGACACATTTAGGTTATCCAACGTCATGGTGCATAGAATTGCACTAGGCTCTTCTTCTCGATGAGCAAGGTGCGCTGCTTTACCATGGAAGTTCGCTGCTTTGACCTTAGGTCTTTCAACAGCCGATTCACAAGCATTATATTCGGTCTCTAGATCTGCACCTTGAAGTCGAAAACTCTTTTCAAGGCGTCGACTGTTGGCGTAAGTTTCGATACCAACTGGCACAACTCCAACCTCAAGTAGAGAGTCATAAAGTGCTAGGCCCTCTTCACTGTCATTGTTCAAATAGATTTCCCAGCCGCTCTCTCCGACGTAGGAAATGCGTGCTGCCCAGACATTGATCGTTTTCCCGCCAGATAAATTGAGGGTCAGGTATTTTGCTGCAACAAAGGGAAAATTCTCGATGCTGATTTCACTGGGATCAATAAAATGACCCAGGGCATCTCCTGCCCGAGGTCCCCATAATCCTAAAGTTGCTATATCGTGGGTCCGAATGTTGATGTCTGCTTCCAGTCCCAGATCATCCCGATAATTGCGCAAGCTCACCCAATCTCGGTTGCCATCGGCGCCACCGGTAACTATCCGATAACGATCTGTACCTAAGCGGGAGATGGTCAGGTCTGCATGGACACCACCATCCTCGTCCAGGAAATTAGTGTAGATGATTCGCCCTTCAGAGGTTTTGCCGCCAATCTTCGCCACGGAAAGATACTCCAACATACGTTCTGTATCTGAACCCTTGATGTCGATGATCGCAAAGTGCGATAGATTGATCATCCCAGCCGATTCACTCATGGCTAGATGTTCTGCATTAGCGATTTCGTAGGGTACGTGGCGTCGATCCCATTCGTTTTCTCGAACCGGGACCTCCTGCAAATAATTATCGAGTTTTTGTCGATTGCTCTCATAGGCTAAGGCACGTTCCCAGCCGGCGACTTCGTTATCAAAATAGCCCCCAAGCTCTTTTTCCCTTGAATAAAAGGGACTGACGAATAGTTCTCTTTGGCTAATGTAGGGCTCTCTGGGGTGAACAGCAGGGGTATAAATGGTTTGTGCATTTTCAAAAGCTCGTGTTTTAACAAACGCTTTTTCTTTTTGTGCGGGATAAAATCTGGCAATGTCAAAAGAGTGCATGTCCACCTGAGTTTTGCCATTGACCATCTGTTCGGCACACAGCCTTGCACATCCAGGACCGTCCTTAACCCACACAGCCTCACATAACCAAAAGCCTCTGACTTCGGGGCTTTCACCGATTAAAGAGCCAGCATCAGAAGTTACGGATAGCAGACCATTGAATGAACTTTTTTCATCCCAACCTAACTCATTAAGTATAGGTGTCGTTTCTAACGCTTTTTCTAGAGGTTCGGCGATTTCTTCAAGATCCAGGTATCTCATTGAGTCAGAGCCCATCGTCTTCTCGGGATTGCCAATATCTTCCGGGTCAACCAGTCGAGGTTCTTTATCCTCGTAAAATCCCCATTCAAGCATTCCCCCATGGAGCTTGCCTGTATCCCTGACGTAAGCTGAATTGCCTTGATCGCGAAGCAGTGGATAGACGAGAAAATCCTCTGCTCCCTGTGCTTGGGGGAGTGGGCCAAAAAATAATAAAGGGTGCTCCACGGGCGAGAGTGGGACTGGAACGCCAGCCATCTCGCCGATTAAAGGTCCCCAGATTCCAGATGCAATTACAACTTTTTCAGTTTTAATTATTCCTTTATCCGTTTTTACTCCAGTAAGGCGTCCATTCTCAATCTCAAAGCCTACTGCTGGTGTGTTAGTGTATGTGGTCAGCGCACCTTTCTCTTTGGCGCTTTCTATGGCAAAACGCACCACGTCCTGTGAGCGGGGTGTTACTAGACCGGCATCTGGATCCCACATTGCGCCGCGTATTGATTCTTCTTCTAATAAAGGAAATTTTTCTTTGGCTTCAGACGCGGAAATTAGGCTGATGTTAGTTCCAAAGGCTTTGCCTGATGCAACCTTTCGTTTGAGTTCCTCCCAGCGTGCGTCGTCGTCTTTACGACAGATTTCTAGACCTCCTCTTTTTAAGAAGAAGCCATTGTCTTCATAAAAATTTCGGCTAAAGGCGGTCGTCCAGTTGCCTAGTTTGTCGTGAGTGGTGCTGTAGACAAAGTCCGAAGCGTGTGCAGTGGATCCAAGATCTGAAGGAATTACGGTAGATTTTTCCAACCCTACGATATTTTTTTGGCCGAGTTCTGTGAGCCAGTATGCGAGCATCGATCCGACGATGCCACCTACGCCCACAATGACTACTTGTGCATCTGTAGGGAATTTAGAGGATTGCATCGTCATAGTATCGATCATCACACTACTAGATTTTATTGGAATCAATCTTTAATTTTTTATATAAATTTCTTGCAGCAACAAATGCAATCATCGCAAAAGCTAGGCCAGTTACAATAACAGATGTCTGCAATGCCGATAATCCTCCACCCATCAAGAGAATAATAGCTATTATCCCAAGAGTTAGCGCCCAAACTACCCTAGTAATTATTGCAGGATCACGGTGCAGGGAATCTGCTTGATTTGAAGAAGTCATCATAGCGGTTACTAGCGCACCCGAATCAGAGGAAGTTACAAAAAATGTAACAATATTGATTATAGAAAGACCCATTAAAAGAGTTGAACCAGGATACTGTTCTAAAAAAATGAAAAGTGATACTGAGATATCTTCATTAATGGCATTCGCTAGTGATCCAGCTGTCGTAAATTCTTGATAGATTGCTGCATTTCCAAACACACTCAACCATATGAAAACAAGCAATGAGGGTAAAAAAACAACCCCAAGGATAAATTCCTTGATGGTTCTACCATAAGAAATTCTTGCTATAAAAAGACCTACAAAAGGTGACCATGCAAACCACCAACAGTAATAGAATAATGTCCATGCATTTTGCCAGTCAGAGTCACTGTAGGCATTTACATTAGTTGATAGACTAATAAAATTTTGAATGTAAGACCCAACATTTTCTACAAATCCATCCAGAATATATCCAGTAGGCCCAAATAAAAATATAGTTATCAAAAAACAACCACACAAAATCATATTGAATTGCGAGAGTCTTTTTATGCCGGCATTCAGACCCAACACTACGCTTATAAGCCCTAATACAGTAATAAAGATAATAATCCAAACTGTCCCTAGGAAACTGGAATTTGCAATATCAAGATATTGAAGTCCTGTACTTATCTGAGTTGCTCCCAAACCCAATGATGTAGCTATGCCAAAGACTGTTGCGAGAATAGCAAATACATCAACTATCACTCGGCTCCAGGCACTCTCCAGTCCAGTATCTAAAAAGAATGAGCTGACTCTGAAAGGCCTTCCTAAATTAAATGCAAAATATGCAAAGCATAATCCTACGACACCGTAAATAGCCCAAGCGTGAAACCCCCAATGTAAAAATGTTAGATTCATTGATAAAGTAGCCCGCTCATTGAAAGAAACACCTTCTTCAAAGAGTGCCGATGAGCTGAGATGCGAAACAGGTTCTGCGACACTGTAAAATAATACTCCAATACCTAATCCAGCACTAAATAGCATAGCGATCCAGTTTATAAAATTAAATTCTGGTTTCGCATCAGTTCCACCCAATCTAATTCCTCCAAACTTACTAATAGCTATCCATATACAAAAAATTAGAAAACCATTTGCACTTAAAATAATTAGCCATCCGAAGTTGTTAGCTATAAATGATTGTGTGCTATTAAAAAGATTGCTGGCAGTATCAAGGTTAACTAGGGTAACCCCTATAAAAGTTGAGATAAGAAATAGAGAAATGAAGAATCTCTTGTAATCTGTACTGTTAAACATAATTAGTTAAAAGAACTCTTTTATAATTTTAATGAGTTCTATAAATTTAAGACAAAATATACTACACTTTATATAATATTTATCGGAAATTTACTTATTCTATTAGGGGGATAAAAAATGACCAGAAAACAACAAAAGGCCTTGAGAAGATCAAAGGCAATCAAAAAACAACAAAATATACTTAGGATTAAAAACAGAGCGAAAACTGTTGCTGCTGTCGCAGCTGCAAGTGCCGTTATTGCTACTCCTAATATTAATATAAGTGCTCAAGGAGCCATTGAAGAAATCGTTGTAACATCAAGAAAGAAAACGGAGAACCTGCAAGATGTTCCTGTGTCAGTTTCTACACTAACAGAGGAAAAGCTAGAACAATCAGGAATCAATACCTTCGAGGACTATCTCTTGCAATTACCAGGAGTGACCGCAGGAGGATCAGGTCCTGGTCAAAATACAATATACATTCGAGGCCTTGCATCGACTACTCCAAACCTCACAACTGCAGGTGTTGCTGGTCTAGCACCTAACGTATCTTTCTACCTTGATGAGCAACCATTGGCTCAACCAGGAAGAAACTTAGATGTTTATGCAGCAGACGTTGCTCGTATTGAGGTACTCGCTGGACCACAGGGAACACTTTTTGGAGCTAGTTCACAAGCTGGTGTGGTGAGAATGATTACTAACAAACCTCAACAAGGAGTTAGTGAAAGTAATGTTGAGTTTGAAACTAGATACATGCCAGATGGTGATATAGGAACAAAAATTGAAGTTATGACTAATATTCCTATAACTGATAGTACTGCATTGAGATTTGTTGCTTATAGCGATGACAGAGGCGGTTATATCGATCAGGTTGCTGGTACACTTGATGCTAGTCAATCAGCACGTTTTAGAGCTGCTGGCACTGTGAGAGAAAATGGTCTTCCTGTTTCTTCATCAAGAGCTGGTTTTCAGGCTGGAGTTGATCTATCTGGAGCAACTCTTCTTCCAGCAAATGCAATTGTAGAAGAGGATGCAAATGGAGTGGTGTATCAAGGTTTTAGATCTACTCTGGCAACTGAACTTGGCGATAATTGGGATGCTACATTGGTTTATGCACAGCAAACAATTGATGCTGATGGTGTTTTCTTTGCAGATCCGAACTTAGGTGATCTAGAAATTCAGAGATATACCCAAGATAAAATAAAGGATGAATTTGATAACATGAGTTTAACTCTTGAAGGTACAATTGGTGATCTTGAAGTTGTTTATGCTGGTGCATATACAGATAGAGATACTAATCAAATGGTTGATTACACTGACTATCTTTTCGTTGGTCAATATCTTCCATATTACATTTGTGATTATTACGTAACTTACACAACGTATGCTCCAGGTAATGTTCCTACAGGAACTTGTGGTGCTCCAAACTTGCTTGTTGACTCGTATACAAATACTGAAGTTACAAGTCATGAGATTCGTATAAATGCAGATATAAATGACAGAACGTCACTTACAGCTGGTTTCTTCATGAGTGATACTGAACTTACAGAATTAAACCAGTTTACTTATCCAGGTTCAGTCGGTAATGATATAACTTATGCGTGTAACCATGCTCTTACCGATATATCTGTAAGCGGTGTGATTAATAATGCATCCCCTGGTTGGTTCTCAGCTGGACCATTTTGTGAACCGGTCATCTTCTTTAACGATATTAAGAGGACTGATGATCAGAAAGGTGTTTTTGGTTCGCTTAATTTTGCATTATCGGATACTTCAGAACTGACTCTAGGTCTTCGTTGGTATGATATTCAAGTTGATTTTGAAGGTAGTGCTAACTCATCATTTTATAATGGGTTCGGTAGTCCAGATACTCAACAATTTGGATCTAACTTATCAGCTCAATATGCACCAGGTAATGCAAATGGTTATCCAGATAAAGCTAAAACAGATGGTGTTATTGGAAAGGTAACATATTCATGGAGTCCAAAAGAGGATTCTATGTATTATGTAACATGGTCTGAAGGGTTTAGACCTGGTCTTCTAAATAGACCTGTTGGCAGAACAAGTCCAGATGGATCATATACTGTACCTCCTTCTATTGATTCTGATGAAATTACAAACTATGAGTTTGGTTGGAAAACCATTCTTAAAGATGGTCAACTTAGATTTAACGGAAGTGTTTTCATGGTAGATGTTGAAGGACTTCAAACAACGGTGTTTGACCCAAGCATTGTTAACTTATTCTTTTCTGATAATGCTGCAGATGGCGAAATTAAAGGTGTAGAGGGTGACTTTACTTACTACACTAATAGAGAAGGATTGACCGTTGCTGGTGCTTTCTCACTATTAGATAGTGAACTTACAAAGAAATTAGTACCTACCAATGATGTAATTGTTGGATCTGATATGGCATTTGCCCCTGAAATGCAGTTCAATCTAAGATTTAGACAGGAGTGGGAAAGGTCAAATGGAAAGCTTGGACATGCTCAACTTCAATTGACTCATTCTGATGATAGTTATTCAGATATTATGGAAATGAATAAAGCTCTACAAGATAGTTATACCTATATTGATGTTCGTGTCGGTATGAGCACTGATGATATGACTGTTGAGCTATACATTGACAACGTAACAGATGAAAGAGCTGTAATTAGTAATACCTTTGTATTTGATAGACAGCGTGTGTCTTATAATAGACCAACAACTATCGGTATAAGGTATAAGATGAACTTTTAGTTTATATAAAAGCTAAAATTTAAGAAGGGAGCTTAGGCTCCCTTTTTAATTGCATAAGAAAAATTACTATTTTTTTTCTTAACATAATAAATGACACAAAATAAATTAGACATATCGAGAGCTACTGAAGCAGTAAAAGCTGCTAGATTTGTTGAAGCACTTAGTTTATTAGAATCAAATCTTGCAAAAGATCCAAACCATATTGATAGCCTATATTTAGCTGCAGTTTGCTCAAGGTATTTAAAAAATTATGATGATGCAAAAAAATATATTGAGAGTTTGTTAAGTAAAGCTCCTGACATGGGGAGAGCCTATCAAGAGTTAGGTCATCTGAATAGAGATACTGGTAATCAAGAAAATGCAATTGCACATTATAGACAGGCCTGTGAATTAAATCCTGCTTTATTGTCATCTTGGAAAGCCTTATATGATTACTTTAAAAGAAATAAGAATAAACCTGCTGCTGATCATGCATTCATGCAAATGAACACTCTTCAATCTATTCCAAGTATTTTACTTTACATAAGCCAGATTCTTAACGAAGGAAAATTAGGCATTGCAGAAGAAAAATGTAGAGAATTTCTAAAAAAGAACCCAACCAATACATTCGCAATGTCATTGTTAGCACAAATTGCTGATCGATTGGGATATTTTGATGATGCTGAATTTTTACTTGAAAGTGCAGTTAAATTTAACCCCAATGATGGGGAGCTTAGAATGAAATATGCAATGATTCTTCGAAAAAAACAAAAATTTGCAAAGACTATGGAACAAGTAAATATATTGTGTGAGGAATTCCCTGACAATCTTTCATATCAAGCTCAAAAAGCAAGTGAAATTATGCAAAACGGTGATCATAATGGAGCAATTAATCTATTTGATGATCTCCTTCAAAAGAATCCTTACAATTTTAGTGTTCTTACATCTAAAGGTCATGCACAAAAAACCTTAGGTAAGACAGATCAGGCAATTAAAAGTTATCAATCTGCATATAAAGTTAAACAAGATCATGGTGAAGCTTTTTTTTCATTATCTAACTTAAAAACATACACTTTCGCTAAAAATGAATTAAATATTATGAGGCAGCAGCTCCAAAGAGTTGATCTAACATTACAAAATAAAGCCTATTTTCACTTTGCATTAGCTCAGGGGTGTGAAGTAGTAGGCGAATATGATGAAGCTTTTTTTCATCTCGATTGTGGAAATAAGATAAAAAATAAGCAAAGTAAATATACGGTTGAGCGAATGGATAAAGAGTTGCAGGCTCAAATCGATGTATGCAATAAACCATTCTTTGAAAAACATGGTAATGGTGGATATGAAACAAAAGATCCAATATTTATTCTGGGTCTGCCAAGATCGGGCTCAACGTTAATTGAACAAATTTTGGCTTCTCATTCAATGATTGATGGAACGCTTGAGCTTCCAAATATTCTTTCTATGGCACAAAGCCTTAGAGGCGATGATATTTATGGTAAGGAGGGTAATTACCCTAAAAGCATGAAAGCTTTATCACTTGAAAAAAGGATAGAAATGGGAAAAATGTTTATAGATGATACAAGAATTCATAGAAAAGATGCACCAAGATTTACTGATAAAATGCCTAATAATTTTCGTCATATTGGATTAATTCACTTGATCATGCCAAATGCAAAAATTATTGATGCAAGAAGATATCCTTTGGATTGTTGCTTTAGTATGTTTAAACAGTTATTTGCCCAAGGACAAGAGTTTACATATGGATTAGCTGAAGCAGGAAGCTACTATAACAGTTATGTTAAGTTGATGAATCATTGGGAGGAGGTTCTACCAAATAAAATATTGAGAGTTAATAACGAGGACATAATTGATGATCTAGAAGGTCAAGTTACAAAAATGCTAGAATTTCTGGAGTTACCTTTTGAGGACTCTTGTATCACTTTTTATGAAACTGATAGGTCTGTTAGAACAGCAAGTTCAGAACAGGTAAGAAAACCAATAAATAAGTCTGGAATGGGTAGATGGAAGCCATATGCAAAACATCTAAGACCTTTGTTGGATGGACTTGAATCAGATCTTATAAAGCCTAATGATCTTGAGTTTATTGAATCAATTTGATGGCTTTAAGATATTTAGAGCGAATGATTACAGAGCATTTGTGAAAAATTATGGCAATTAGCGTTTTCGATCTTTTTAAAATTGGTATTGGACCATCCAGCTCCCATACTGTTGGTCCTATGATCGCTGCACGAAAATTTATACTGAGTATAGAAAAATCCAATCAATTAAAAAAAGTGACTCGTATAAAATCAGAGATGTATGGTTCCCTTGGCGCCACGGGGGAAGCTCACGGTACACCTAAAGCCATTATCTTAGGTTTAGAAGGAGAGCAACCTGAGCAAGTTGATGTAACTTTAATCACCAAACGAATCGAAACAATTTATTCTGAAGGACGAATAAATTTACTTGGAAAACAAACTATTGATTACAACCATGAGATAGATCTTAAGTTTTATCGAAGAAAATCCCTCCCTTTTCATCCTAACGGAATGATATTTTCTGCCTTTGATGAGAATGGAAAGGAATTAGTCCAAAAAACCTACTATTCCGTGGGAGGTGGTTTTGTAGTAGATGATTCTAATGAAAACGGAAATTACATCGCTGAAGATGAAACCGCAATCACTTACCCTTATGATACAGCTACTGAGCTTTTAGAATACTGCAAAAGAAAATCCCTCAAAATATCGGATGTGATGATAAAAAATGAAAGCGCATGGCGACCAGAAAATAAAACCCGTGAAGAATTATTAAACTTATGGTCTGTTATGGAAGAAACCGTTAATAATGGTATTGCTAATAAGGGAGTATTGCCAGGGGGTTTGAATGTCCCACGCCGAGCCCATAAGCTCCACCAACAATTAACAAAAAAATCAGATAAAAAATCAGATAAAAAATCTGATGATCCGTTGACAATACTTGACTGGGTAACCCTTTATGCATTAGCAACCAACGAAGAGAATGCCGCAGGAGGGAGAGTGGTTACTGCCCCTACTAATGGAGCAGCCGGCATTATCCCAGCTGTTCTGCATTATTATGTGCGCTTTGTACCCAAAGCGGATGATGAAGGAATAGTTAGATTTTTATTAACTGCCGCCGCAATAGGTATCCTTTACAAAAAGAATGCATCCATAAGCGGCGCTGAAGTAGGTTGCCAAGGTGAAGTTGGATCTGCTTGCTCAATGGCAGCTGGAGCATTAGCAGAAGTTCTTGGTGGCACGCCAACACAAGTTGAAAATGCAGCCGAAATTGCCATGGAACATAATTTAGGGCTTACTTGTGACCCAATAGGCGGCTTAGTACAAATACCTTGCATTGAGCGTAATGCCACGGCATCAGTTAAGGCAATCCATGCTGCCCGTATGGCACTTCAGGGAGATGGAACTCATTTTGTTTCGTTAGATAGAGTGATCCGCACAATGCGAAAGACTGGTGAAGATATGCATCTTCGATATAAGGAAACAGCTCGTGGGGGATTAGCAACTCATGTGCTAGAAGTTCCTGTAAATATTATTGAATGTTAATAGGTTATTATGAGTATGGTAGCCCCAGTGTATTATTCGAAACTGATACTGATGA
>CAXGBD010000011.1:0-28223 GCA_964008355.1 uncultured Gammaproteobacteria bacterium
CTTGATTATGTGATATATAGGTACGACTTTTTTTTGTTTTGTCATCGTTTGGAAGATGGTCTATCTGGGTCACTCCATTTTGATGTGCTGTCATATATCTTAATTCTGATGAAAGCATTATCCCTCTTTTCGTCATAAGTGTTGGAGTTGTCTTAAGATCAATATTTGAAGCAATATTCCAATAGTACGGCAGACTAATCTCAATACCTTTTTTTGAAGATTTACCAAAGCTTGGGGTAAGCAGTCCAGATTTTCTTTGATCACCTGTTGGGAAGGATAGATAAGGCAAAAATAGAATCGGAATATCTTTGAAATTAAAGACAAGATTTCTGGCTTCACCTATGCCTGCTAGGTTATCGATTGTTATAGATTGAGCAGATAGTTCCCATGAATCATCAATGGATGTGCATGTACTGAAAGTAACTTGACTCAGATTAATGTTATTATTTTTCACTCTTATCTCTCCAGCTGTACCTCTGGCTGGAATTGAGAAGATTTGATAGTTTGTGTTGTTGATGATAGTAGTTTTTTCTTTTATTTTGATTTCCGCACTTTTCCCAAAAATGATTAAATCATTATTTTCAAAAGATATATTGTTTGGGATCGTCAGGATGCCAAGTTGTTCGTCGTAGGATGCTTGATCTGCAGTAATGATACTGTTACCAGAAGTGATCCTAATTTTTTCTTGAATATCAATTTGATTTCCCAATTCGGCCTGAATCGAACCAGTTTCAAATGAAAGACTCTGACTACTGTCACTAGGAGTTTCTGAATTTATTGCTATCGTATTGGCCAGACAAACGGATGAATGTAAACCGGGCCCAATAGCATAGGCATTGAGCGTGACTCCCAATACAACTATTACTAGACTAATAGTTAAAAATAAACGCAAAAGTATCTTCCATATATTAGATTATGCTAATTTTATAATTTTCCTGTGTTATTTTCCTATTCTTTCAGGTTATTAGTTAAAAACTTTGATGTAATATGAATTACTTTCTAAGTTAAAATAATTTTTGTAAAGGTGGTTTTTTTGAACGCATCTCAACGATACGATTCATTAATTAAGTGGTTAGAAGATACTTTAAATAAACCTATTCAATCCATAAAATCAGCAAGCAATGATGCTAGTTTTAGACGTTATTATAGAGTCCACTATGATGATCATAGAACTTGCATAGCAGTAGATTCACCTCCTGAATATGAAAATGGCGCTAAATTTGTTGCCATCGCTACAATTCTTGAAAAAATGGGTATTAGAGTGCCGAGAATTAAGGCAAAAAATCTTTCTGAAGGTTTTTTTGTAGTAACCGATCTAGGTAATGACACCATGTTAAATGCCATTCTTTCAAAAAAAATCAAAACAGATCATTTGTACAAAAATGCCATGAATGTCCTGTTGAAGATCCAGGTGAAAGGATTGGAATGTCAACAAAATCTTCCTTTGTATAGCAAGCAAGATCTACTTGATGAAATGCAGTTGTTTATTGATTGGTATTGTTTTCATCATCTACAGATAAGTCCAGAAATAATGGCAGATTTTGATATTAAAAAGATATTTAATGATTTAGCAGACCATGCATTGAGCCAGAAAAATGTTTTTGTTCATCGTGATTTTCATTCGAGAAACATCATATTGTCCGCCGATGCTGAATTGGGAGTCTTAGACTTCCAAGATGCTGTATCAGGGCCAATAACCTATGATTTAGTTTCACTTTTAAAAGATTGTTATATCAAATGGCCGGACCACCAAATTGATCAATGGATTGATTATTATTATCAGAGATTGGTGAAACATGATCTGATTCATGTCGACATAAAACAATTTAAATATGATTTTGATTTAATGGGTATGCAAAGGCATTTAAAAGCAATCGGGATATTTTGTAGGCTTAACTATAGAGATGGAAAAGAAAACTATCTTTTAGATATACCCAGAATATTGGAGTATGTTGCAAAAATGGCTAAAGCTTATCCATTACTAAATCCGCTGCAACAGTTTATGTGCAAACATGTATTTTAAATGAGAGCAATGATTCTAGCTGCAGGTCGGGGGGAAAGGTTAATGCCACTTACAGAGCAAATACCTAAACCCCTGATTAGTATTCATGGTGAAACTTTATTACAAAGAAATATAAGCAATCTTATTCTTGCCGGAGTTGAAGAAATCATAATCAATACATCATGGCTTGGCTCAATGATAGAGGAATACATCAACGTAATGAATGATCCGGGACCTAAAATCATTTGTATTAACGAAGGTGATGAGCCTTTGGGTACCGGTGGTGGTATTTTAAATGCACTGAGTTATTTTAAAAACGAGCCGTTTTGGGTGATCAATGCAGACATCATTACAGATTTTTCTTTTACAATAAACCCATTGGTTAAAGATTTTGTAGGACATCTAATTTTAGTTAAAAATCCAGACCATAATCTTTCTGGTGATTTTGGCCTGGAGGGCAATTTAGTTTTGAATCGTTCAAGCCACATGTATACTTTTAGTGGGATCAGTTTGTTAAAACCTGAAATCTTTAGATCCTATAATGATCAGAGGTTTTCACTGGCTAAACTGCTTCGAAGATATGTCCGAAAAGGTGTAATTAGTGGCGAGTTGCATTCTGGAAAATGGCTGGATGTTGGAACCATGGAACGATTAAATAAAGCCAAAGAATTGATTCAAGGATAACGAGTTATGAATCGAAAAGAAAAAAAGAAAAAGAATAAAAAAACGATTTTAGTCCATTCAGGACGAGATAAAAAATATGCACAAGGTGCAGTCAACATACCCCCTTATAGGGCTTCAACGGTATTATTTGAATCACTTGCAGAATATCAATCATGGGATCCTGAATTTAATAGTTTCCGATATGGGAGACTAGGCTCACCGAACAGTTTTGCCTTAGAGAAAGCTTATTCCGAATTGTCAGGAGCTTATCGATCAATCGCTACCAGTTCAGGAATGTCTGCAATTAATATCGCTGTTACGCCCTTTGTTAATCAAGGAGATCATATCCTCGTTACTGAAGGTGTTTATGAGCCTGCTGGATATTTTTTTAATAATCATTTGGCACCATTTGGTGTGGAGGTGAATTTTTTCTCTCCCTTGATTCATGAAGAAATAGGATCAATGATTAAATCAAATACAAGAGTGGTATATTTGGAATCACCCAGTTCAATTACTTTTGAACTACAAGACATAGAAATACTTGTGAGTGCGGTTAGGCAGAGAAGTTCTGAATTGGGAATTAACATCATCATTATCTTTGATAATACTTGGGCTGGTCCATTATATTTTAGACCTCTGGAGCACGATATTGATATTGAGGTTCAGGCAGCAACAAAATATATTGTTGGACATTCTGACGCCATGTTAGGCATTGTTGCTTGTTCAAAAGATACCTCCAGAGCTGTAAGGGGTAGCAGTATATTTCAAGGTATTTCTGCAGGCCCTGACGAATGCTATCTTGGTTTAAGAGGGATGAGAACCATGGCAGTGAGAATGGAACAGCAATTTCAAGATGCACTATTAATTGCTGAATGGCTCAATAAACACGAGATGATCCAAAGCGTTTTATATCCTCCGTCACCATTTTCTGAATATTATGATCATTGGAAAAAATTATTTTCTGGGGGCGGTAGCTTGATGGGCATTATTCTTACTGAGCAATATTCTGAAGAAGCACTTGCTCGTATGCTTGATCAAATGGAATTTTTTGCTATGGGACACAGTTATGGAGGCTACGAATCATTATTGATTCCTTCAAAACTTCAATATTTTCGCCAATCCGCCGTGGAATCATATACCTCCACCATGCTTAGGTTGTATGTAGGCTTGGAAGATTGTGATGATCTGATTCAGGATCTTGATAAAGGCTTAGCCCGTCTTAAACAGTCATAATCTTATTCGGAAAATATTTTAAGCGTTTGTTCACGTACAAGCCTCGAGACATCAAATAAATTGGTCAATATTCCTTCAGTTCTGAAGTCGGTAACCGGTTGATTATTTTGACCGCAAACATTGATACCATTCCATGGTTTTAGGTCCATAGAGACATTAATTGATGCACCATGATATGTGCACCCATGTGTAATTTTTAATCCAAAACTACAAATTTTTTTGTCATCAATATAAATTCCTGGTTTTTTTTTATTTAATCTAGCACTCTTTTTATAATGATGAACCGTATTCAGAATGACTGTTTCCATATTTACAATGAAATCCTTAATTCTCAATGATCTTCTTTTAAGATCAAACAGTGTATACACCAATAGTTGTCCAGGACCATGATAGGTTACTTGCCCGCCACGATCGGTTTTGACTATAGGAGTTTTTTTGTTATTGAGGATGTCATTCCCATCTGTTCTGATGCCACAGGAAAATACTGGATAATGTTCCATAAACCAGATTTGATCACTAGTATTGTGATCACGCTCAGCTGTAAAATCTTGCATCAGAGTAAGGGCAGTGGTGTAATCCTTAAGACCAAAATTTTCAAAACTAATTGGAAATGGTTTGCTACTATTAAATCTTTCCCTATCGACAAACACTATTCAAAAAGAAGCAAGGCACCATCATAGATTCGCTGCCAAAGACTCCCTTTTTTAATGGAATGCATTGGATACAGAGGGGTTTCAACTAGGGTGTCTGTACCGCTCTTAATGGTCATCTTTCCAACAATTTGAGATGTATCAACAGGAGCATTTACAGGAGAGTACACCGTTACGGTTGTTTCAAGATTTTTAACTGATCCTTTTGGGATGGTTCTAATAAAATCAGATTTGACACCTAACTCCACAGTATCGGTTTCACCTTTCCAAACTTTTGCTTCGGCATACGATGTTTTTGAATCAACTATGGTTGTTGTTTCAAAGAATCTAAAGCCATAGTTTAATAAAGCAGCTGCTGAATCTGTTCGTTCAACATCTGAATTTGCACCGGTCACCACAGCAATGAGTCGCATGTTATGTTTATTAGCGGTTGCAACTAGACAATAACCTGCTGAGGATGTATACCCTGTTTTCATTCCATCCACCGAACTATTTCTTTGCAGTAGCTTGTTTCGATTGTACTGAATGATTGGTTCATTCGTTAATGGGTCCTTTGCTTTATCGAATGTAAAAGATGGTTGAGAATACCATTGAAAATATTGAGGATACTTTTTCATGATCTCATTGGCTAAAAGAGCAATATCAATGGCAGAGGAATAGTGTCCTTCATCATCAAGTCCTGTTGAATTTTTATACTGAGTATTTTTTAGACCAAGACTTTCAGCATAAACATTCATGAACTCAACAAATGCATCTTCAGATCCTCCAGTATGTTCTGCAAGGGCTATGCTGGCATCATTACCAGAAATAATAATCATGCCTTGTAGTAACTCCTCAACGCTGACTTTCATTGAGGGATCTAAAAACATAGTAGAACCACCAATTGAAGAGGCTCTTTGACTAATACGAACTAGATCATTGAGACTAATTTGTTCATTCTCTAGAGCTTCAAAAACGGAATAAGCCGTCATTAATTTAGTGATACTCGCTGGTTGAATTTTCTTATTTTCTTCGTACTTTGCAATGATTTTTCCTGTGTTTGCTTCCATTAAGATATAGCTTTTCACAGGGATTGTAGGAGCTTTGGGCACAAACACCACGGCATGAACATTCCAAATGAATAAAAATAAGATTGGAATAGATCTTCTCAGATATTTTGAAAGTGTATCTGTGGGTATCATCTGGTTAAGAATAGTTTTTATCAAGTTCAATATTCAATGTTGCAAACCATATCATAAACGAAAAAATATGAGTATTGAGCTTTATCATTAATTAATTTGTAACCAAGGTAATATCCAGTGACAGTGATATTAGTGACTTTACTATTTCATCGTAGCGGTTTAAACCTTTTATAGGTCCTATTCGGACGCGATACAATATTCCAATTTTAGTCCATACTCTTTCCATATAGACACTATCAATATCTTTTTCTTCTATTTGCTTTTTTAATTTTCTAGCATTACTTTTGGTTTTGAATGCTCCTATTTGAAGGTAAATATTACTGTTACTTAGTTGAGTTATAGCAGCTATTTTTTCCTTTGCGATGCTACTTTTATTTTCATAATACATACTTCTAGCTGCTTCTTGTCGTGTGATACTTCTCAATTCTACGAAAGCAGTTCCATCGTCAATCATGCCAATTCCTTTTGCTGCTGCATAAGATAAGTCAATTATTCTATTATCTTTAAAAGGACCTCTATCATTAACTTTAACGATTACAGACGCTCCATTTTTTAAATTTCTAACTCTTAAATATGAGGGAAGCGGAAGAGTTTTATGTGCGGCGGTATACTCCAACATATCATAAGTTTCACCACATGCCGTGCTTTTACCATCGAAATTTGGTCCATACCAAGATGCAACTCCTCTCTTTTTATAGCCTCTGGCAGATCTTAGAACCTTATATTTTTTGCCCCTGACCTTATATACATATCCTTTCTCTCTTTCAATTGTACAATCATTCTGTAAGACCGATATCTGGCTAGATTTTGTCTGTTGTTTTACAACATTTGGTACGTAACTACAGTTACTAGTCAATACAATAAAGATGATGGGTAGAGTGTATTTACTAATTTTTTCACTTCTGGAGTTCATTGAATTTTGGATTGAATACTTCTACCAACTTCTATCACAGACAATGCATACATTACGTTCCTATTATAGGTTGTAATGACATAGAAATTATGAAAGCCAACATAGTTTTTTTCACTATCTCCTTCTAATAGTATGACTTGTGCAGGTGAATCCTCGTTGAGGTTAGATTCAAAAGTTATGCCATTGTCATTTAATGTCTCAATGGTGTACTGGGGTTTCAGTGTTTTCGAAGCAAATGTTTTTAGTTGTTCATCGTCCAAGCTTGTTTGAGAAATTATATTTTCGTTTCTACGCCAACCATTTTGCTGTAAATAATTGGCAATGCTCATAATGATGTCACTCCAGTTTTCAAAAAGATCAATCATGCTATCGTTATCTCCGTCGACAGCATAAGCTCTGTAGCTAGAAGGTATAAATTGTGAGGCTCCCATAGCCCCGGCGTAAGAACCTTTAATTTCTTCAATAGCAATGCCTTGTTCACGTGCTAGGTAAAAGAGATTGATTAATTGCTCTTTAAAAAATGCACTTCTAGGAGGATATCCTGTAACCAGTGTGTAGAGAGAATCTATGACTTTAAAATTACCTTGTATTCGACCAAAGTATGTTTCCACTCCTAGGATTCCTAATATTATATCTACCGGCACCCCTGTTTCTTGGGCAGCTTTTAATAGCAATTGTTCGTGTTGTTTTGCAAATATAACACCAGCCGCTATTCTGGCAGGTGTTACAAAGATTCTTCTGTATTCATTCCATGTTTTTGTCTTTTCTGCTGGCTTACTGATAAGATTGATTATCTTTGGTAGATACGTGGCTTTTTCAAAAACTGCTGTAATGTACTGCTCATCAAAACCATGATCTGTTACCAATTCTTTAATCAATTCTAGCTTGATTGCCTCGTTGGATTCTTTTGCTTGTAAAACACTCGGACAGATAATCAATTGGATCATTGATAACAAGAGGATATTAATAATCGTTTTTTTGTAGTTCACTTTTCTACCAATCTTCTGTGAGTTTGGATCGACATCAACATTCCTAAACCCAGCATTATAGTTACCATTGATGTTCCCCCTGCACTGATTAACGGTAGGGGAATACCAACAATTGGCAAGATACCAGTTGTCATTGCAATATTTACAAAGACATAGACGAAAAAAGTCAAACTAATGCTGGATGCAAGCAGTCTGGAGAAAAGATTTTGAGAATTGATTGCAATAATGATCCCCCTTCCAATAATAAATAAGTATATGCTAAGCAGAGGGATGATTCCCAGAAAACCAAACTCCTCTGCAATTACAGAGAATATAAAATCTGTTGTTCTCTCAGGTAAGAAATCCAATTGTCCTTGACTACCACTGAGCCAACCTTTTCCAAATATTCCACCTGATCCAATGGCAATTTTTGATTGGATTATATGATATCCAGCACCCAAAGGGTCGTTTTCAGGGTTTAAAAAGGTTAACACACGATTTTTCTGGAAAGGATGCATACTGGACCAAATGAGTGGTAATGAAGCAAAAAATGCTGCCATAGCAATAGCCAAGTATCTTTTTCTAATGCCAGATAAAAAAATGATAACCAGGCCTGAAAATGCAATGAGAACCGCTGTTCCAAGATCTGGTTCAAGCAATATAAGTTCAGTTGGTATCAGTACTATCAATAGTGAAAAAATAATTGATTGATTACTGGGAGGAATCTTATCTCTAGCAATATATCCAGCAATCATTAAAGGCATCGCAATTTTCATTAACTCTGAAGGTTGAAAATTAATTCCAATGTTTAACCATCTAGTAGCACCATTTATAGTTTCGCCGAATAGTAAAACCATCACTAACAAGGCAACACATAATAAATACAGCCAAAACCCTATTCTTTCATAAGTTAAGGGACTGAATTGGGCAATCGTCACCATACTAATAATCGCAATAATTATTCTAATTGATTGGTTGATTAGCACATCCATATTGCTGTTGGATGCACTATAGATGGCGATTAAACTGATTATAAAAATTAACATAACCGCCAATAATAATGATGGATCAATATGAAATTTGTACAGAATGCCCTCAGTTGGATGGTTCCAGGAGATATTATTTTCTACAACCATTACGGTTTTTCTCTATCTAGAAAAACGTCAAGAATTTCTTTTGCTATAGGTGCTGCTGCTGTCCGACCACTTACACCATTTTCAACTATAATTGCCAGAGCAATTTTTGGATTATCCAATGGGGAAAAACCAATAAAAAGCCCATGATCTTTAAGGTTATCGGGGATTTTTTTGCCTTTTGTTTTTTCAATGCTGTAAAGTTGAGAACTTCCTGTTTTTCCAGCAAGAGGATAGTTATTTTCGAATATGCCAAAGGCAGTGCCACCCCTTTGATTAATTACCGCACTCATGCCTTGATGGATGATATTCCAATGATCATTGTTAATATCTGTTATATCAGTAAGTACACTGAGTGGTACAGGTTCAATAGTTTTTGTTTGAGTGTTCTTAATACCTTTCACTAGATGAGGTTGATAGGCTTTGCCTTTATTTGCAATAATGGTCGTTGCTATTGCTAGCTGCAAGGGAGTTGCTAGCATATCCCCTTGTCCAATACCGTTGTTGACAGTATCTCCTGGATACCAATTTTGGTTTTTTATAGTTTTTTTCCACTCAGGATTAGGTACAACACCAGATTTTTCATAGCTAATATCTATTCCGGTGAGACTGCCTAAATTAAATTTCTTTAAAAAATTACTGGTTGAAGTTATTCCTATGTTGATTGCAGTTTTATAAAAAAAAACATCACAAGATGCTTGGATTGCTTCTTTGACATTGACTGGACCATGCTCTCTCCAGTCATTAAAAGGTCTTGAATAATTAGGTAAATAAAAAGCACCATCACATGGTTCAAGTTTAGTCGGATCAATAAATCCTTGTTGTAGCCCTGCAAGGGCTATAATTGGTTTGATTGTTGAACCGGGAGGATATTGCCCGGCAATTGCTCTATTGAATAATGGCTTGTTTTTATTTGTTTGTAAGGATCTATATTCCGAACTACTGATGCCTCGACTGAACAAGTTTGGATCAAATGAAGGGGTGCTCACAAAGATTAATATTTCTCCATTAGTTGGATCAATCCCTACTACTGCACCCTTTCTATTTTTCATGGCATTAAATGCAGTTTCTTGTAATTTAGCATCTAGTGTTAATATCAGATCATGTCCTGATTGATAGGGAGTCTTTTCAAGGTTTTCCATCACTTTTCCTCTGACATTCACTAAAACTTTTTCGTTTCCAGGTATGCCATGAAGTAAGGGTTCAAAGTCTCTTTCTATTGACGTCTTGCCTATTTGTTCCTGTCCTGTGTAAAGACTCGCATCAACTGTCTGATAGTCCTGTGAAGAAATAGCACCCACATAACCCAAAGCATGAGCAAAAGTCTTATTTTTTGGATAATACCTCGATAACCTCGGCTTAATGTCAACACCTTTATATTGCATTCGGTTGTTGGCAAAGGTAGCCATCTGTACATCAGACAATTTGGTATTGAGAACAATTGATTTGAATTGATAGTGTCTCTCAATATTATCTTTTATATCCTTGACTTTATTTATATTAATGAGCTGATGCTTGATTAAGTTCTGTAATGTTGCATCCACATCGTTGACTTGTTCCGGGATCATTTCAAGTTGGAAGACAGGTTGATTTTCCGCAATGATTAATTGATTACGATCAAGAATAAAACCTCTTGTTGCTGGCACTGAGTAAGTCCGAATAGTGTTATTCATGGATCGGAGCTTATATTGATCACTCTCAAATATCTGTAATTGGATCAACCTGAGGAGCAGAGCAACAATTAGAAATACTATTACTATTATTGAAAAAATAATTCTATTAAAAAATAATTTTTTCTCAGATTCTTGAGTTGCTAGAGTTTTAAATTCCATGGATTGCATTACCAGTCTACTTTTGATTTTATATTCAGTAGAAGCGTCATAAATATAGGCCAGATAAGTGCACCAATAACGATTGCTATCCAGCGGGTATAATTGAAAAATATTTGACCACTAATTCCTTGTACCCACAATAATATTAGCTCATTCAATGACAGCAACAATAAAATCACAATCATCATTTGCCATATTGGAAAAACTCTAATTTGTAGGTGAAATCTATAACTAATATAAGCAAGAACGGACAATGCAACAGCGTTCTGTCCAAGCATATCACCCTGCAAGAGATCAGCAACAAAACCTATAAACCAGGCGCTGAGTATTCCAAAGAAGCTTGGAGTCATTATCGAGAAGAAGATGACCGAAAGGGGCAACCAAGGAACTCTAATAAATGCAAAATTGTCTGGCAATGGGATAACCAGCAAGGAGCTCGAGATCATCAATATTGACCAAATGAAAAATCGATTTTTTATTCTTTTACTCAATGTTGAATGGCTGTGTTATTGATTGTTTTATGACCCAAACTTCATTGATGTTTTGTAATTCAGCAAAAGGTTTTGCTTCAATCTCAAGAAATGGCTCCCCTGTTAAGTTTGCTATCGATTCCACAGTTGCAACAGGATATCCCTCTGGATATTTTCCACCCAACCCTGAAGTAATCAAGACGTCTCCTTTGTTAATATCAGCACTGATAGGTAAATAATTCAGCACTATGTGATCGTAATTGCCTACACCTATTGCAATAGAACGTAACCCATTTCTAGCAACCTCAATGGGTATTGCATGCTCTGGATCAGTGATTAGAAGAACCTCTGATCCAAAAATATGATCACGTATGATCTGGCCAATAATGCCTTTAGAATCTGAGACAACATCACCGCTATAAACATTTTCTCGGCTGCCTTTATTGATCATAATACGATGTTTATTTACATCATTATTAATAGATACTATTTCGGCAAATATTAATTCATTTTGATGTTCTGGTTTTGAATCAAGGAGCGCACGAAGTCTTTTATTTTCAGATTCTAGCTTATAAATTTGTTGAATTTTTGATTTCAGTATTATGTTTTCTTTTTTTATGTCTTGATTTATAAGGTCTAATTTTTCTTGCTTATTGATATTCCCTGAAATGGCAGAAAATAAATTTTTTGGAGTATTGACAAGGACATGAACTGGATATACTGCTGCAGAAAGGTAGCTTCTCAGTGTATTTAAGTATTTGCCATTGAAATCCAAATACATTATCCCAAACGAGAAAATAAGTGTAAAAACCAGTCGATAGGCTGAATACCTATGTCTTTGTGCAACTGTTGTTTCAGTGGATAATGGCATCTTAAATTATCAACCGCTCGAGATAATCTTAAGAGAAATCAAGTCAAATCAAAATGGTCAGGTCCATGTTCCTCAAGAAGTTCAATCACCTTACCACCACCCTTCGCGACGCATGAAAGAGGATCGTCCGCAATCAGAACAGGCAACCCTGTTTCTTCCATTAAGAATTTGTCAGTATTTTTGAGGAGCGCTCCACCACCGGTAAGAACTATACCCCTATCGGAAATATCAGATCCCAATTCAGGTGGCGTTTGTTCCAGTGCTGATTTGAGAGCATTGGCGATAGCCTGAAGCGGTTCTTGTAACGAATCAAGAATTTCATTGCTGTTTAATGAAAAGGCTCTCGGAACGCCCTCTGAGAGATTTCGCCCTTTAACTGTAATGTCTTCAAGAGTTTCTCCTGGGTAGGCAGAGCCAATTTCATGTTTGATTCTTTCAGCCGTTGCTTCACCAATCAGCATCCCATAATTTCTTCTGACATAGTTGATAATTGCTTCATCAAAAGTATCACCCCCAATCTTTATAGAAAGTCCATAAACTATACCGTTGAGCGATATAACAGCAATTTCCGATGTGCCGCCTCCAATATCGAGAACCATTGATCCTCTTGCTTCATGCACAGGTAAACCGGCACCTATCGCGGCTGCCATTGGTTCTTCTATTAAAAAAACTTTTCTTGCGCCAGCTCCCTCTGCTGATTCCCTAATCGCACGTCTTTCCACCTGTGTCGACCCATAAGGAACAGCAACCAAGATTTTTGGACTGGGTCTAAAATATTTACTACGATGGGCTTTCTTTATAAAGGCTTGTAACATGGCTTCTGTGACTATAAAGTCTGCAATGACACCATCTTTCAGTGGTCGTATTGCTTCAATTGTTCCCGGTGTTCTGCCAAGCATTGCTTTTGCATCAGTGCCAACTGCAACTACTGTTTTTCCTGGTTTTCCATGTTCTGTTCTTAATGCTACAACTGATGGTTCATTAAGAACGACGCCTTTTCCTCTTGAATAAACAAGGGTATTCGCTGTGCCCAGATCAATGGATAGATCATTAGAGAAATAACCTGTTAATGTTTTAAACATTTAATCTCAATGGATAGAATAATAAGTCTGAGATCACTACTCTAACAACGTGTAGGATTTTGAGCAACTGGAAGTTATCATAACAAGTAATCTTACATTGCTTAGACAGATCATGAGTATCAAAAAAACAGACCTAGAATATATTGCATCCTTATCTAAACTGCAATTTGAGGGTCAAGAATTAAAAAATTACACCCGTCAAATCTCTGATATTTTGGAGATGATCCAGCAATTGCAAAAAGTTGACACAAAGAAGATCAAGCCAATGGCACACCCAATGAATATGAATCAGAGAATCAGGGAGGATTTGGTTACTGAAGTTAACAAAAGAGACGAATACCAAAAGAACGCGGTAGATTCTGAGGATGGTTTTTATAAGGTTCCCAAGGTTCTAGATTAAATATGTTTGAGGGGAGAAGGTATTGCAGCGCCACACACTAAAAAATTTACTCAACATGTTGGGTGAGGAGAAAATCTCAAGCCAGGAGATTCTCAAGACGTATATCCAAAGAATTGCAGAGCATGACACATTGATCAATTCTTTTATTACTTTGGATGCAGATGCCGCATTGGAGAAAGCAAGACAAGCCGATCAATCAAGACAGTCAGGAGATGTTTTACCTTTGACCGGTATTCCTTTTGCGAGTAAAGATATTTTCTGTACTAAAGGAGTCAAAACAACTTGTGGCTCAAAAATGCTTTCCAATTTTGTTCCTCCCTATGATGCTACTGTGATTGCCAATGTAAATGAACAGGGTGCGATTCTTTTGGGTAAAACCAATATGGATGAATTTGCAATGGGTTCATCCAATGAAACCAGCTATTTTGGACCGGTCAACAATCCTTGGGATTTGGAAAGGACACCGGGGGGATCTTCTGGAGGATCAGCAGCAGCAGTGGCATTGGGGCTAATACCTATAGCAATTGGCACCGATACGGGAGGATCAATAAGACAACCTGCAGCCTTTACAGGTATTACAGGTTTAAAACCAACCTATGGCAGGTGCTCGAGATATGGCATGATTGCTTTTGCATCAAGCTTAGATCAAGCAGGTATTCTGGCCCTTTCTGCTGAGGATACAGCAATTTTCTTAGAAATGATGGCTGGCTTTGATCCTTTAGACTCAACCAGTGTAGAGATGGATGTTCCCAGTTATGTTGAGCAACTATCTGATCCTATAAATGGCAAGGTCATTGGGATTCCCAAAGAATTTTTTGATGAGGGATTGGATGCTGAACTGGAAAATAAAATACTGGATGCCATCAAGATTTATGAGAGTCTGGGGGTCAAATTTAAGGAAATTTCACTGCCCCATCTCGAACTTTCTGTACCAACATATTATGTGATTGCACCTGCTGAATGCTCATCTAATTTAGCCAGATATGATGGCATAAGATTTGGCTATAGACACCAAGATAATGGCAGAAATAATTTAGATGATCATTACCTTACCAGTCGTCAAAGTGGATTTGGGGCAGAGGTGAAGAGGAGAATAATCACTGGAACATATGTTCTATCAGCTGGTTATTACGATGCTTACTATTTACAAGCACAGAAAGTTAGGCAATTAATTAGCCAAGACTTTAAGAGGGCTTTCTTAGACGTTGATGCAATCATTGGACCCACAACACAAACACCGGCATTTAAAATCGGTGAGAAAATTGATGATCCCGTCACAATGTATATGAATGACATTTATACCATATCATCTAACTTAGTTGGATTGCCTGCAATTTCACATCCATGTGGATTTATCGATGGACTTCCAATTGGTGTACAAATTATCACCCCCCATTTTGCAGAATGTGACCTTTTAAATCTAACGCATCTATATCAACAAAAAACAGATTGGCACAATCAACAACCGGATATAAACAATACTAATGATGATAACTAAACAGGAATGAAAGCAATGGGATGGGAAGCTGTTATTGGCCTCGAGATACATGCGCAATTGGCATGTAAGAGTAAGATATTTTCAAGTTCTTCAACAGAATATGGCGCAGAGCAGAACACACAAGCTTCTCTGATTGATCTTGGGTATCCCGGGGTGTTACCGGTTCTAAATAAAGAAGCCGTTACTATGGCTATTAAATTTGGTCTGGCAATAAATGCACGCATTGCAGAATACTCAATCTTTGCAAGAAAAAACTATTTTTATCCAGATCTACCTAAAGGCTATCAAATTAGCCAATATGAACTGCCAATCGTATCTGAGGGTTACTTAGTGATTGAAATGCAAGATGGCTCGAGAAAGAAAATTCGAATCACTCGAGCACATTTGGAAGAGGATGCCGGTAAATTAATCCATGATAAATTTCAAAATGAAAGTGCGATTGATTTGAATCGAGCAGGAACACCGCTTCTAGAGATTGTTTCAGAACCGGATATTAGTTCCCCACAAGAGGCGTCGGCTTATATGCAGAAAGTCCACCAAATTGTTAAGTATCTGAAAATTTGTGATGGCAATTTACAAGAGGGATCGTTCAGATGTGATGCCAATGTTTCTTTGAAACCAATAGGGTCTCCTCAATTAGGGACACGCTCAGAGATAAAGAATTTAAACTCATTTAAATTTGTTGAAAAAGCTATTGCATATGAAATAACAAGGCAAGAGGAATTGTTGAATGATGGACAGGAGATTATTCAGGAAACTCGGTTATACGATTCAGATCTCGATGAAACAAAATCAATGCGGGTGAAAGAAGAAGCCAATGATTATAGGTATTTTCCTGATCCAGATCTATTGCCACTGAAGATAGAAAGCAAGACAATTGAAAATATTAGATCTCAATTGCCCGAATTATTTGAAGATAAGGTTGAGCGTTATGTTACCCAACTAAAGATCAAAGAGGATGATGCAGGCAAGATAGCCAATGATGTAGAGTTAGCATCGTTTTTTGAGAAAGTAACCAAAATCTTCAATGCCGACAATCTACTCGTTACCAATTGGATATTAACGGAGGTGTTGGGAGCACTCAACAGAGACAATCTGACAATTGAACAATTAGAGGTTAGCCCAGAGTCTTTTGCAATGTTGATGACAAGAATCAATGACCAAACAATATCGGGGAAGACAGCAAAAGAGATATTCAGTTTGTTGATTAAAGAAGAAAGTGATGTTGATGAGATTATTCAATCTCATGGATTGAGACAAATGAGCGATGCATCTGAGCTTGAGGCAATTATTAAGGATGTAATACAGTCATATCCAAATCAATTACAACAATATTTAGAGGGTAAAGAAAAAATATTTGGATTTTTCATAGGTAAAGTTATGCAACAAACAAAAGGCAGAGCCAATCCATCAATAGTGAATGAATTAGTACATAAACAATTGAGAAAATAGTATTCATGAGCTATATCAGATGTAAGAAGATCAAAACAAATACCTTCATATTAGAATCAGATAGAAGATTATAGGAGCAGAAAGACTAAATAGAACACAGTGCACAGTTTTTGGATTTTGAAATTTTAATTAAGTGATTGGTATTATTTTTTGCATCAATAATCCATAATTTATTGTCGATTGATGACTCTTCTTTAAGAATAACCTTGATGGTTTCATTCGCTACTATGCTTCCAACCATGCCTGCAACTGATGCCAAGATTCCACTACCTTCACAGTCTCCTAAATTGTCATCATCTTGGCTATACAAACAGTTGTAACAACTCGATATTGATATATCATTCCTAAAAATTGCAACATGCCCTTCAAATCTTATGGCAGCACCTGAAATAAGAATTTTTTTATAGTTAATACAAACTTTATTAATTAATAATCTAGATTCTAAATTATCTGTACAATCTAAAACAATATCGACATTTGATATTACTTTTGATAATTCAGTTTCACTGAGTTTGTTATTGAGTGAACGTAGTGTAATTGCAGTATTAAATGCTCTTAATTTTTCAACTGCAACATCTGCTTTATTTTTATTAATATCTTCTTTATTAAACAGAATCTGTCTTGGTAAATTTGAAAGATCAACAGAATCAAAATCATTGAGAATAATATTGCCTACACCACTATTTGCTAAATAGAGAGCAGTGATAGTTCCAAGACCACCTATTCCAACAATTAGAATAGATGATTGATTTATTTTTAGTTGCGATGAGTTCGTAAAGTTATCAAGACTTAAATGTCTGCTATATCTGACAAGATCTTCCTGTTGTAATGGAGTCATAATGTTAACTTTGTTTTTTGACCTTCTGTCACTCTTTGTTTTCCAGATAAGTCATTGTTTGTATGAATATTTTGCAACAAGACCGATTTCATGAATTGTCTACAATGATGAGCCTGATCATAGCCATGTTCAATCATTAGCCAGCCATCCTTTTCCAGATATTTAATACTATTGCCAATGATTGTATTCACACAATTTAACCCATGGTTATCTGCAAATAATGCTATTTTTGGCTCATATGATAATGAAAGGGAGTCATAGTCATTAATGTTTTTCTCATTAATATAAGGTGGATTTGAGACGATTAAGTCGAATTTAGTCGCTCTAATGGCCTCGAACCAATTGCTGCATATAAATTGGATATTTTCTACAGTTAAGCATTTTGCATTGTCTCTAGCAGATCTTATTGCTTCTACTGAAATATCTGTGGCATAAATCTTTGCATGGGGTCTTTCATGAGCCAGGGCAATGGCAATTGCACCACACCCGGTTCCAAGTTCGAGAATGTTGTAATCCTTTTTTAAATCAACCAAGTGTGACAATGCCAATTCAACAAGATGCTCGGTTTCTGGTCTCGGGATTAAAGTATGCTTGTTGACTTGCATGTTGAGAGACCAGAATTCTTTACTACCTATCAAATAGGCTATGGGCATACCTTTGGCTCTCTTCTTTATATCTTTGTTATATGCTTGGACCTCTTTTCTGTTAGGAAAAATTTCTTTGGAATAGAAAGGAATTCTTTCCATTTTCAAAATATTTGCCAAAAGTATTTCTGAATCTAAGCGAGGTGTTGAACTAGTCTGTTTTAGAGCTGTTTCACCTTTTTCGAGCAACATGGAGCTTGAAATATTATTTATTGTCATTACAAGTTAAGTTTCCACTGATGCCATTTGTTTGGCAGCATTTTCTTGGATCAATGATTGAATGAGAGTATCAAGTTCACCTTCCATGACCTGTGCAAGATTATAGAGCGTTAAATTTATTCTGTGATCGGTAATCCTACCTTGTGGAAAGTTATACGTTCTGATTCTCTCAGATCGATCGCCACTGCCAATTAACATTTTTCTTTCTTTTGCTTGTTGTTGAGATAATTTTTCTTGTTCCATATCAAATATTTTTGCTTTAAGTAGAGTCATAGCTGCTGCTTTATTTTTGTGTTGTGATCGATTATCTTGGCATTCAACAACAATACCACTTGGAATGTGAGCCAAACGGACTGCAGAATCAGTTTTATTAACATGCTGGCCTCCTGCCCCAGATGCTCTATACGTATCGACTCTAATATCACTAGGATTCAGTTCAATTTCATCCAAATCATCTAATTCTGCTATGACAGCTACAGTACAAGCGGATGTGTGAACTCTACCTTGTGATTCGGTTTTGGGAACCCGCTGAACCCGGTGTGTTCCTGATTCATATTTAAGTTGAGAATAAGCACCTTTTCCAATAATTTTTGCAATAATTTCTTTATAACCACCTTGACCACTTTCATTTTGATTTAGAATATCAACAGACCACTCTCTTTGTTCACAGTATCTGGAATACATTCTAAAAACATCACCAACAAAAATAGCAGCTTCTTGACCTCCTGTTCCTGCTCTTATTTCCAAGAAAATATTATTCTGGTCTCTTGGATCTGCCAATAGTAGCAATGGGTTAATTTGTTCCTCTAAATCTAATAGTTGTTGATCAATATTTTGTAGTTCCTGTTGAATTAATGTTTTTAATTCATCATCTTTCTCTCCAATCATCTCAGATGCATCATTTCTTTCCTCAATGAGGAGTTGATATCTGCCAAACAAATCAACCAAAGGACCGAGACGAGAATATTCCTTGGACAGTTTTATCATTAATGTATTGTTTTTTTGTGTCTCTTCATCTGATAATTGTTTTTCAATAGAACGATATTGTTCTACTATTTGCTTTAACTTATTGATGACAGACTCTTTCATTGTGTTTCCAAAAATAAAAAAAATTCAAAAGGTATGGAATGTTGTTTTAAATAACCGGTTGTTGTTATTAATCATCATTGTATTTTCTCACCTATTTATTGCAAGTTGTGCCAATCATCAATTGGTCAGAAATTCAGAACTTTGGCAAGAGAGACTGCATGTTGTTAATGGGCTCTCTGAATATCGAATCAAGGGTTCTTTATCTCTGCTCATGAATCACAGTTCTTTCGTTGGTTCATTTGATTGCTTCAAGGATAAATATTCTTCAAAATTTATTGTCCGTGATTATTTTGGAAAACCTGTATTAACCTTTGATCCCAACCATCCAGAATTGATAGCAAATGACTCAGCTTTTGATGTACTTAAAAATAATATGATATTCAACAACGATAATGAATTTGATATTTTGAACTCATTGTTGGCATTGCCCGTAAATATAGAACAAGATCGACTTATTTATGATGATCAAGGCTGGCTCATTCAAGTCAAATATCCAGAATGGACGGTGCATTATAAATCTTATCAGACATTGAATGGATTAGTGATCCCAAAAAAAATTACGATAAAAGGGAGATCATATCGGTTGACATTGGTTAATAGTGTTTTGGAAATTTAGCATTTTGTCAAATGCTGGCTTGACAGTCCATATAACCAACATCAGAATGATTGGGTTGAATGCTTTTGGGGTGTAGCCAAGCGGTAAGGCAGCGGGTTTTGATCCCGTGATGCGTAGGTTCGAATCCTACCACCCCAGCCAAAACAAAGGTAATATATATGCATAATCAATAATCAAAGTGGACTTATGAATCTAGATAATATTGTTCTATTTGCTGGCAATGCTTCCAAAACAGTGGGCAAAAAAGTTGCCCAACGAATGATGCAGCCTCTAGGATGGATTCAATGTGAAAAATTTAGCGATGGTGAAATAAGCGTTGAAATTCTTGAAAACATAAGAGGTAAAGACGTGTTTCTTATTCAATCAACATGTCCACCTGGAAACGAACACTTGATGGAATTACTGTTGATGACGGATGCGTGTCGAAGAGCATCAGCTAAATCCGTTTCAGCCGTTGTGCCTTATTTTGGTTATTCACGGCAAGATCGTAGGCCCAGGAATACACGGGGACCAATTTCTGCCAAGTTGGTGGCAGACTTGATTGAAACAGCAGGAGTAGAAAGGCTGATTACAATTGACCTTCATGCAGATCAAATTGAAGGCTTTTTTTCTATACCTGTCGATAATGTTTACTCATCACCAGTCTTGATGGGGGATATATGGAAACAAAAATACAAAGACCTAGTCATCGTTTCACCTGATGTTGGCGGAGTACTACGTGCACGTGCTATTGCTAGAAGACTAGATAATGCAGATTTGGCTATTATTGATAAACGCCGTGAGCAGGCCAATAAATCTGAAGTTATGAATATTATTGGAGATGTCGAAGGAAAAACATGTGTTATTTTTGATGATATGGTTGATACGGCAGGGACATTGTGTAACGCAGCAGCAGCGTTAAAATCTGAAGGAGCCATAAGAACTGTCTCTTATGCTGTTCATCCCGTTCTGTCAGGATCTGCAGTCGATAAAATTCAGAAATCAGCATTAGATGAACTGGTTGTAACAGATACAATACCGCTTTCCCAAGCAGCTTTGGATACTGGAAAAATTAGACAATTATCAATTGCAGAATTGGTGGCAGAGACCATTCGAAGAATAATAGACAATGAGTCAGTCAGTTCTCTTTATGCAGACTAAAGACAAAAATTACTTGTGAAATTTAAAGATAAAATCTAGTTTCAAACACTAACTTCGGTTATTATTCACCACCAATTTGCTCACAATTTTGAATCAATACAAAACTGGATGATCGGATAAAAAAATATGGCTGAGAATATAGATTTAATTGCAGAACTTAGAGATGATTCAGGTACCTCCAGTTCTAGGCGTTCACGTCGGTCTGGGATGGTACCAGCTATAATTTATGGCGCGGGAAAAGAAAGCATTAAGTTAAATATAGGCCATGATCAACTTTTGTACAAATTGTCTGTACCTGCCTTTTTAACAAGTATTCTAAATATAAAAGTAGAGGATAAGGAAGAACCTGTTTTTATAAAAGATATCCAAATTCATCCATCAAAAAAACAAATTATTCATCTAGATTTTCAACGGGTCATTGCAGATCAGGCTATACGTTTAACAGTGCCAATTCATTTTATTGGTGAAGATTTAAGCGATGGTGTTCAGTTGGAAGGAGGAACCATCACACCCTTACTGAATGAAATTGAAGTCAGTTGCTTACCAAAAGACCTTCCTGAGTATTTAGAAGTTAGTGTTGAGGGACTAAAATTGGATGAATTGCTTTTCTTATCTGATATTGCTCTTCCTGAAGGAGTTGAAATTCCTCAACTGACTCAAGAAGAACCCAATAATGAACCAATTGTGGCTATTCGAATCTTGATCATTCAGGAAGAAGAGCCTGAAGAAGTTATTGAAGAAGGTGAAGAGGGTGAAGAGGGCACCGAGACGGAACAAGATGAGGCATTAGCAAAAACTACTACTGATTCTGAAGAGGATACCGATAAATCTGACTCTGAGGATCATAAAAACAACTCCTAGTTGGAAAGGCTGCTAATGACTTCAGCAAAACTTTCCCCACCGACAATTTTTGTCGGCTTAGGTAATCCAGGAGAGCAATACCTGAAGACTAGACATAATATGGGCTATTGGTTTCTAGATTTATTCGCCGACCACCACCATGCTTCTATGTTTAAGAGTGAATCAAGGCTTTTGGGTAGTGCAGCTCAGGTGTCATTGGCAGAGAGAAAGCTTTTACTTGTTAAGCCTTCTACGTTCATGAATGAAAGTGGCGAATCGATTAGGCGTTTTTTACATTACTATAAATTTGACCTTTCTCACCTTTGCGTTATACACGATGATCTTGATCTTCAATATGGTTCATCAAAAATTAAATTTGATGGGGGACATGGTGGTCATAATGGTTTGAGAAATGTCATCGATGTATGTGGTTCTGCCTTTCTGAGGATTAGAATAGGTATTGGTCATCCAGAAAGGCAAGATGCAACCGATTATGTTTTATCAAAACCCACTCTAGAAGAAGCCGTAAGTATCAATTCCGCGTTAAATACTGCCCTAGAATCTGTCGATATAATGTTACATCAAAGCGTTGCAAAGGCTATGGATTTATTGAATCAAAGTCATTCTTGAACTCATGTGTGATTAGCCAATTGTGTTCCTCGACCTAAAGCTTTTATTTTTTGTATAGCAACTTGCTTAGGCAAAGGAGCCATACCACAATTACTACAAGCTATTAAGCGATCACGTTCAACGTATTTGAGTGCCGATAAAATATTATGTTTTACCTCTTCTGGTGATTCTATTTTATCTGTAACTACCCCAATCACTCCAACCATGATCTCTTTGTCTGGAAGCAATAACATCAATTCGGGAGGGACATTGGAGCCTGCAAATTCTAATGATATTTGGTTAAGACTGCTTTTATTAAGAGCAGGAAAGATATTTTTATATTCAACCCAATGGTCTCCCAATGTTTTTTTCCAGTCTAAATTTTCCTGGATACCGTAACCATAGCAAACATGGACCGCTGTTTTACATTTAAGGTCTGCTGCTGCCTTTTCTAAAGCATCAATTCCCCACTCAACTGTTTCTTGGTTAAATGAATTAAATGCTGGCTCATCAAACTGAATAACGTCAACGCCAATAGCTTCTAATTCCTTTGCTTCTCGATTCAGAACCTTGGCGAATTCAAAAGCCATTTCAGGCCTACTATTGTAATGATCATTGGCAATGGTATCGCAAATTGTCATTGGTCCTGGAAGGGTAAATTTTATTGCTTTGTTTGTGTTTTCTCTTAAAAACTGGGCCTCTTTTGAGTGTATTTTTTCTATTTTCCTAATTGCTTCTGTGACGGTTGGAACTTCCACGGTATAACGATCATTTCTTATCCCCATCTTGATTTTTTTGTCCCAACTAATACCAAGAATCTTCTGAAGAAATCCATGCACAAAATGAATTCTAAATTGTTCACCTTCAGAAATAATTTCCAGCCCAGCTTTTTCTTGTTCTAGTATCCATTCTAAAGCAGATTTTTGTTGACCTTTCCACAATTGTTCATCAGCCAGTTTCCATTTAGGCCACAGTGTTTCTGGTTCAGCAAGCCAATTTGGTTTTGGCAAACTTCCTGCCGTTGTTGCCAATAATTTTCTGGTCATAATTTTCCAAGTTAATTGTTAAACTCGCTGTTCACTTATTGCGTTAAAATGAGATTAGGAAGTAGGGATTATAAAATATTTATATATTTAAGAGAACCATATGGGAATTAGATGCGGCATTATCGGATTACCAAATGTAGGTAAATCGACTATATTCAATGCTTTAACACGGAGTGAGGTTGAGGTTGCCAACTATCCTTTTTGTACCATTAACCCCAATATAGGAAGCGTTGCTGTTCCAGATAAAAGACTAAGTGTTTTTGCTGATATGACGCATATAGAAAAAGTCATTCCTTCGTTCGTAGAATTTGTCGACATTGCTGGTTTAGTCGCAGGTGCTTCAAAAGGTGAAGGCTTGGGTAATCAATTTCTTGGTAATATTAGAGAAACAGATGCCATAGTCCATGTAGTTCGATGTTTTGAGAATAATGATATAGCCCATGTTTCAGAAAATATTGATCCTGTAAATGATATTGAAATTATTAATACAGAATTACTTCTGGCAGATATACAAACGGTTGACAAACATTATGTCCGTGCAGAGAAACAATCGAAAGCAGCCCAACAAGGAGATCTTGAGAAGAGAGATTTTTTAAAAAAATTATTGGAGCATCTCAATAAATTCTTACCGGCACGAAATTTTATATTAGACGATGAAAAGACGGATTTTTGGATGAAAGAATTACATTTGTTATCTGCCAAACCGACACTATACGTGGCTAATATTAATGAAGAGAATGTTCATTCTGGTAATGATTTCATCGTTCAAGTTCAAGAATATTTAGGCCACCATCAAGATTTTGAATTGATTACAATTTGTGGGGTATTGGAATCTGAACTATCTCAAATTGAAGGCGAAGAACAAATTGAATTTCTGAAAGATCTTGAGTTAGAGGAACCTGCATTAGAGAGATTAATCCAATCATGCTATACCTTACTTGGTTTGCAAACATTTTTTACCACACGCCCTGGAGAGGTAAGATCTTGGCCTGTCAAAGTCAAGACCAAAGCACCACAAGCTGCAGGCCTTATTCATAGTGATTTTGAACGTGGTTTTATCTCCGCTGAAGTCATTCCATATAGAGATTATGTTGAGCTGGGTGGGGAGCAGGCTTGCAAAACTGCGGGTAAGCTTAGACTAGAAGGTAAAGACTATATTGTCGGTGAAGGTGATGTTATTCATTTTCGTTTTAATGTTTGACGATAGAATTTTTTACTCTCTGCTGAGACCTGCTATAGCATCAATTATTGTTTCATAATTCTCGTAAAATTCTTTGGATTCGCCATCAGCTTGAGTGATGGGTGTATTAATATCCTCGGTTAGATCAATTAGACCTAAATTGTTTAAGAAACGAGTGATCTTGATCCAGCGACTAATATTTCTAACATTATGCCCACCTAAAGTGCCCCAATCTTGAACAGAGCCTGGAGTGGGGTGGTATTTTGTTATTCTTGTAAAAATAACATCATTTTTGCGATCAACAAATATATATTGCCCAAATTTACCGCTGGCATTAAAAATAATGCCTTCATCATCGTTCTTGGACATCCACCAGTGGAGATTATAGCCGCGTTGTATTTGACTAGTGATTCCACCTGGGGTTGTATCCCAGTATACGGTGAATGTTTCATCTACAAATTCTTTTGAGACAATTGTTTGTTCGTTCCATTGTCCATTTCTTGAGAAGAGCAACCCAAATCGTGAAAAGTCTCTTGCAGACATGTCTATGCAGCAGTAAGAAAGAACATTGCCTACTGCATCACGCCACAGGGTATGGTCACCCACACCAATTGGATCTAGAATTCTCTGTTTCAATAGTACATCAGCTTTTCTGCCTGTGGCTTTTAATAAAATGTCACCCAACAACATAGAATTTGCATTATTGTATTCAAAGATTTTATTTGGTTGTTTCTCAACCCCAACATCTTTTGCATAAGCAAGGTGATCTGTTTCAAAGAACATAAGCTCGTGCTCATGTTCAGGGAACTGAAGTCCAGATGACATATTGAGAAGATCCCTTATTTTTATCTCAGATCTTGCATCATTGAAGTATTCTAAATAATCACTCACTTTATCATCGAGGCTATTGATCTCACCTTGATCAATTGAAATACCAATAAGCGCTGCATACAAGCTTTTCGCTGCTGACCACGATGTACCAAACGAAGATGCATCAAAGTCTGCTGCATATTTTTCTCCAATCAAAAATCCATTCTTAATTAAAACCACTGCCTGCGTTGCTGGATCTTGAAACGATAAGTCAAACAGAGTATCTATTTTTTTTTGATCAACATTAAGAGTGCTCGGTGTTTTCGTTGTCCATTGATCTGTAGGATATTCCAGAGTATCAGCAAATAAAATGCTGGATGAAGCATATAATAAGACTAAACCACAGTAACAAATTAGTTTTTTTCTCATACGCTTAATAACTTCTGAGCTATAATTTTGGGGCTGAAACTTGACAGAATTAGTTTTCAGACTGACAATCCATTTTTCTGGTCAATACGGTGATGTAGCTCAGTAGGTTAGAGCATCGGATTCATAAACCGAAGGTCGGTGGTTCAAATCCACCCATCACCACCAGAATACTGGTCTAACCCATTGGGTTATTGGCATTCAAGAATTCAGGATCGATTGTGTCAACACCTTGGTCTTTGGCAGCATTGACCATATGGTTAATGGCCATATCCATTGCAAAATCTGGGACCTGTGTCAATGCTTCGCAAGCATCGTCAGTAAATGTAATGTTTTCATCCGCACTATTTGCTTTTTCTTTAATTGTTTCTGCATCCATGATTTTTCCTTTTTTAGATAAAGTAAGTATTAGTGGTTAATTGTGTCAAATTTTGATTCAAACGTGAAGAATAATTGTTGAGGTGATTGAGTTTAACCAATGAGGTGTGTGAGCAAACCATCTAGTAATTTTGGCTCAAACCAGGTAGATTTTGGTGGCATGATTTGATTTGCTTCAGCAACAGAGATGAGAGCGTTCATTGGAGTTGGATACAAAGAGAAACCCATTGCCATTTCTCCAGAATCCACTCTTTCTTGGAGTGCTTCAATCCCCCTGATCCCACCTACAAAATCAATTCTTTGATCAATTCTTTCGTCCTGGATTCCTAATATTGGTTCTAGGAGGTAATCATGCAGAAGGGAAACATCTAGTGATTTTACTGGATCTATTGCTTTTTTATGTGTTGGCTTGAGTTCCAATTTATACCAAGTCCCTTGAAAATACATACCGAATTGATTGGGCTGGCTAGATTTAAAGGTCGAAGCCATTGTTTCAATATCAAAAAATTGATCAGCCGCTTGTAATAAAGATTTTTTTGAATGACCGTTGGCACTTTTAACGACACGATTGTAGTCTAGAATGTTCATTTCATCTTCAGGAAATGCGACCACGAGAACATAATTATAGTTTTCTGTGCCATTGTGGTTGTTATTTGCTGCTTTCTTGTTTTTTCTAACCAGTGCAGCAGCTGCTGAACGATGATGACCATCGGCTATAAATAAGGCGTCCATATCGTTTAACAGGGCTAGAATTGATTGAAGTGTATCGGTGTTTGATAACCGCCAAATCTTATGCCTAGATCCATCATTTGCCTCTACGTCATAAAGGGGGAGTTTATGAATAGTGATTTCTGAGAGCATGTCTTTTAAGTCACTGTTCTTTTTGTGTGCTAGCAATACAGGACCTGTTTGAGCATTAAGGGTGGTAATATTATTGCATCTATCCTGTTCTTTTTTTGGTGTGGTGTGCTCATGTTTTTTGATTAGGTTATGTTCGTAGGCATCCAATGATGCGATACAACCAATACCGGTCTGTTGATGGGTGCCAAGCGAAATTTCATAAACGTAGATCGAATCTATGTCTTCTTCTATTAGAATTTCTTTATCGATAAGGTTTTTGAAATTTTTTAAACCCTGTTGGTAGACTTCCGGATTGTGATATGAAGTACCAACGGGTAAATCAATTTCAGGCCTTGAAATATGGAGGAAGCTCAGTGGTTTATGTGCAGCTAATATCCTAGCTTCATCTGAGTTTATAACATCATAGGGTGGAGCAATGACTTCTAATACTTTTTCAGGTATTGGTCGTAGTGCTTTAAATGCTTTAACTAGATTATTTTTTTTTATCTCAGTCATTTGTTTAATTTTTCTCAAAAAAAATTAGTACTCATTACTATAGGTTAAAATTATTATGTATAAAGGTGGATTATATTCGATAATTGTAAGTCACTTTTAAAAAATCATGGAGAGTAATTTTTGTGATACCGACCCATATTCAAAAGGCAGTCAGCAGCAAGAATAGACCTGCAAGTGATCAGGAAAGAGATTCATTAAGAAAACCAGGCGAGGTTCTAAGGTTCTTTGATGTAAAGGAAGGAGACAAGATTGGAGAACTCAATGCTGGAAGAGGTTATTTTTCATCAATTGCAGCACATGCAGTGGGAGAAAATGGAATGGTTATTGCTCATACGTCGCCAATGAGTGTTAAACGCTGGAAAGGCAATCCAATTGAAAAAAGACTCGAAGAATTTCCACAATCCAATCTAATTCCAGTTGTTGGAGACATGGAGTCGCCTAATTTCCCAGGTCACTTGGATAAGATATTTAATATCATGACCTATCATGATGCAGTCTGGACAGGGGTCGATAGGGATCGCATGAATACAAGTATTTTTAATACCTTAAGAGATGCTGGCATTTATGGAATATTGGATCATCATGCCAGACCCGGTCAAGGTAAAGATGATTGTCAAGAGATTCATCGCATTGAAAAAGAATTTGTTATTGATGAGATTCTGAGGGCTGGGTTTATTTTGGACA
>CAXGBD010000012.1:0-27080 GCA_964008355.1 uncultured Gammaproteobacteria bacterium
CAAGAAATGTTGAAATAATTAATGCTTATTCCAATTTCTACATTGCTTTCTGCAATGATTAAACAGGAAAAAGGAAAGCATACAGAATTGTTATACTGAGAGACCTTTAAAAAAAATAATTCTATATATGAACACTAATACTGTTAGTTTAAATTTTTGTGTCAAACAGGCGAAAAGTCATTATGGTGGTTTTGGTTACTTAACTATTGTGACTTTACTTTTCAGTTGCAGTAGCATCATATTACTTCAATACCTTTTTGCCACTGATCAAATAAGCATATGGTTACATGTTCTTTTAAGCGCGTACCTATTCTATATGATCTATACTCCTTTGCATGAAGCAGTACATGGAAATATTTCTGGAAAACATCAATCACTTAAATGGGTAAATCCTGTTGTAGGAGTTATTTCCGCTATATTCTTATTGTTTTCATATACCGAGCATAAATGGGATCATTTGCTTCATCACAAATATACAAATGATCAAAAATTAGACCCTGATTATTTTGTAAAAGCTGATAATCCATTTAGCGTTATAATCAGGTGTCTGCTGATCCTTTTAAAAAATGTACCTTATGCCATCAGGAACTGGAACCATCCTGATATAAATACCAAAAGAAATGTCATTCAGGGCATATTAGAAAACTTAATACCAATTGCTATTCTGGTCGTAATTACAAATATGACAACGCTACCTTGGTACTTCTTTCTGATCAGTTATGTTTTTCCATTGTTAATGGGTACTTTTCTGCTTGGGTTATTTTTTGATTACTTTGTTCATATACCCCATGATAATCAGGAAAGGTTTGGCAATACTAATGTGATAAGGTTTAGCCCTAAACTAGATAGAGTCATCACATGGATTTGGCTATGGCAAAACTATCATGCAATCCATCACTTGTTTCCAGCTATTCCTTTTTACAATTACAAAAAGGTTTTTAATAAGTCTGAAAAAGAACTAAGAGAATTAGACTTGCCAGTTTTTGATATTGTTGTAACAGATTTATGAATTATTCCAAATTGGACTAGGTGGTGGAGCTAGGCGGGATCGAACCGCCGACCTCTTGCATGCCATGCAAGCGCTCTCCCAGCTGAGCTATAGCCCCAAATATTGTGCCAATTATACATAAGATTTATTAATTGATGTTAAAGGATAAAGGCTTTTATCAATACTATGCAATGAATCTTTAATTAGTCAGGAAGAACTCTGAATTCTTCTTTCTATATATTTTATAGCTGTCCTTAACCTGATAATGGCAATCTGTTTTTCTAACAATGCAAGAGTTACATCAATGGGTGGAGAAATAGTATTACCGGTAACAGCCACCCTGAGTGGTTGGCCAATTTTCCCAAAACCGATCTCGTGTTTATTGCAAATGTTTTCTATCGCAACGTGAATATTCTCTTTAGCCCAAGTTATTTCTTCGAATTCATTAACTAAATCCTTCAAAGGCTCAAGAATTAATAATCTTAAATGTTTTTTGGCAGCCTTCTCTTCAATTTCTATCTTCTCTGAGAATAGCGAATGTGCGTTATTTAGGAGATCATTTAAATTATCAACTCTTTTTTTATAGGCTTCAGAAAATAAAAGCATTGTTTCTAGACTCGGTAATTCTATATCCTCTTGGCTAGCTTGCTCTGCCAGTAACTCACTAAGTTTCTGATTATCTAGTGAAGACAAGTGTTGTTGGTTAACCCACTGTAATTTTTCAGCATCAAACCTGGCACTTGATTTATTGATGTGGGTTAGATCAAATTTTTCAACAAGTTCTTTGATAGAAAAAATTTCTTGGTCACCGCTTGACCACCCGAGTCGAGCCAAGTAATTCAACATAGCCTCAGGAAGCAAACCCTGTTGTTTATATTCTAAAATATTCATTGCACCATGACGTTTTGATAGACGTGCTCCGTCTGGGCCAAGAATCATTGGGAGATGGATAAATTGTGGCAATTTATAACCAAAAGCATTGAATAAATGAATATGTTTGGCGGTGTTCTTAAGATGATCATCACCTCTTATAACATGACTGATATTAGTATCATGATCATCGACAACCACACTAAAATGGTAGGTAGGCATGCCATTGGAGCGCACCAAAATGAAATCATCCAGTTCCTGATTATTAACTAAAACATTTCCAAAAACATGATCATTAATTATGATTTCACCCTCTTCTGGACTCTTGAATCGAATTACAAACTCACCATTTTTTGGCTCCTTGATCTCCCTGCATCGACCGTCATAACCGGGAGTTTCTCCCTTTTCTGACTGTGCTTTTCGCATTGCATCTAATTCTTCTTGGGTGCAATAGCAGCGATATGCACAACCTGACTCTAGAAGCTCTTCTGCTTTTTGTTGATAAAGATCCATTCGCTGTGATTGATAGACCGGCTCTTCATCGTGATCAAGCTGGAGCCAGTGCATGCCTTCATGAATCGCATCAATTGACTCCTGGGTAGATCGATCAACATCAGTGTCTTCAATTCTTAGAAGAAATTGCCCTTTTTGGTTTTTTGCATACAACCAACAAAACAGAGCAGTTCTGACCCCACCTATATGAAGATAGCCTGTAGGGCTAGGTGCGAAACGAGTTCTAACCAAAACACTCTCCCATCATTGTTCAGTTATAGTCTTTAGATCCTGAGCCATTTGCACGACCGCTCTATAAGCCAAAGGTTCAATCGTAAAATTGGCAAACGCATGGATTGTGCCTTCATGTTCTCGTTCTATAACCTTAACCCCTGCGTCCCTTAAATGTTTAGCGTAAGCTATACCCTCATCACGCAAAGGATCAAAACCGGCTGTGACCACAACCGCATCTGGTAGACCTGCAGGATTATTGTATCGAATAGGCGATACATAGATGTTTTTGCTATCTTTGTCATCCACTACGTAATGATTGGTAAACCATTTCATTAAATCGAGTGTCAGGAAAAATCCCTCGGCATAATCTTTCCTTGATTGGTAACTACCTGCCCAGTCAGTTGCTGGATAAATTAATAATTGCTTGTTGGGCATTGATTTACTTTCTTCTTTTCTTCTAACACAAAGACTTGCTGCTAGATTACCTCCTGCGCTGTCTCCACCCACGGCCAGTTTACCTGAGTCTATATTAAAATCATCGGCATTATCAGCAATCCAATCAAAGGCGCTTTCACAGTCATTGAGTGGAACGGGATATTGATGCTCGGGAGCCAAACGATAGCCTATTGAAAAAACTTTCCAGCCCAGTTGATTGGCCAAGTGACGACAGAGTATATCGTGTGTTTTAATACTACAGAGCACCATGCCACCACCATGAAAGTAGATCAACGCATTGCCACGGTCTTCAATATGATCAGGGATATACTCTCTAATGGGTATAGTGCCCTGATCAACATCAAGTTCGTGGTCTTTTATCTTGAGGGGGGCTGCTTTTCTATCTAAACTCCCGGCCATTTTATCATATAGAACTCTCAGCTTTTTTGGGTCAGCATTTGATAAATCTTTGGTGGGTCTTCTTTTCTCCAAGATATGAAGAAGAATCTGTGTGCCCGGAGTCATAGTTCGACCCCCGACAGTGATTGTTTTCCCTCTTGTAAGTAACTTTAAAATAGGGTTGGGAAGTCGGAAGAGAAATTTTACCAGTGCTGATTGCATACCATTAATCATTTAACCAATTATAAAGTCATTAAACTCCAGTTGATTTTCAATATCAACCTCCTCCACATTCTCCACCAGGGCCATTTCGGGTCCTTGCCTTAACCACGCCTTTAATTCTTCTAATGCTTCCGGAGTGCCTTTTGCAATGACTTGGACGCTGCCATCTGATCGGTTCACTGCAGAACCTTTGATACCTAGACCTCTTGCGACCTTTCTGGTGCTATCTCTAAAAAAAACACCCTGGACTCTTCCATGAACAATAAAGCAAATGGTTTCTTTTAATCCTGCCATCAATTAACAAGTTAATTGCATTGAGATTGGAGAAAAGTGCAAACGTGCTTAATAATCTGATCGACATTGAGCTCAAAGACTCCCCCTTGGGCATCTGTTAGTTCTTCATAGACACTGTTTTTGATCATTTCATTTGCTTGTATTGTTGCTTCCGTCAAAGAACTGTTGTCGTTGATCACAAGAACGGGATGTTCAATTAATGGCAATCGCTTCTCGGAGGGATAATTAAACATAGAATCAAAACCAAACCAATTTCTATCAGCATTTTGCAACTGTTCTATGAAATTTGAAAATGCTCTATTAAAGGGGATTCCCTGAGGTCGCTTTGAGATTGTAAAATCCCAAGATTCTTGAAGAGAGTCTAGATCTTTCCCAATTGAGTTTTTATTGAGTGTTCGCAATAATTCAGCTCTTTGGCTCTTCTCAAAATAAGGGTAGGTAACAAATATAACTTGACGAACAATTTCAGGGTAAACAATGGCTATTTCATTGGCCACTGCAGAACCGGTATGAAAGCCCATGAGAGATATGTCGTCAGAGATGATGCCTGAGGATATTAGTTCTTCTAAACAGGCCGCACTCGCTTGTGCATGCTCTTTTATGGAAATAGGACTATCAATCATGGCGGAACGTCCATAGCCGATGAAATCAAGTGCTAGAGCTGAGTATTCAGTGCTGGATACCAGTTGCTGGCAAAACGTGTCGTAATAACTTCCTGAATAAGGCATGGGATGCAGGCAGACGATATTTATACCTTTCTGATCTCCCCAAATTCTAAGGTGCATTTGACCGTGATCAGTTTGTACATAACTGTATTTTGGTGATGCTGGATTCATTCTAATTTTCATTGTTCATATTATAAGCAAAAAACCCCTGGAGATTTATTCCATGGGGTCTTTTTACAAACTATTAAGAGTCCTTTATTTATTGACCTAGAAACTCTTGAATAATCTCAGCGTGTAGTTCAGGCTGCTCAAAAAACTGCCAGCTTCCACAATTCGGTATGTTACGCAAAATGCTGCCTGGAATTCTTCGCTGCAATGCAGCCACATCCCCTGCATATATATCTTCTTCCGCCTTAAGCAGTAGTGTTTCTTTATTAAATTCATCAAGATTTGGTGAATAACGATACACTGCGTAATGTAAATCATAGCGCCTTTGTCGTAGAGTCAAGCTACTAAGGAAAGGTTGAAACGTTACCTCTGGAGGAGTATTGCTGGCACTCATCTTACGATACACAGACCAAGTTTTTTGAAGAAAATCCCCATTTACATCTATAGGTAAATCACGCGTCATAGGTGTGTTTAACATCTTTTGTAATTTTTCTTCGTCCACATCTTCATCACGACCTGCACCAGACAGAATTACTTTTCCTACTCTATCTGCGTAGCGTATACCAAGATTGATCACCACTGCAGCACCTCCATGTTGACCCAGCATGTGAGCTTGAGTGATGCCCATATTATCTAGTACATCAACCACTGCATCGGCATATTCATCTACTGTAAGTTCGTGATCAGAAGTATCGGATTGACCATGGTTTGGTAAGTCGATGCCAACTACTCTGAAAGAATTTGCCAATAGAGGTGCTATTGCTAGGAATTCTGTTGATGTTTGTCCGGACTGATGTAGCATCAGCAACGTTGAGCCTTGACCAATACTCCAGTGGTGAACCCGTCCAAACTGTGTGTTGGAAAATGATCGCTGGATGTCCCCAGCCATGCCGGGCATGGCTGCTTTTAACTCAAGACCAGCTGAGGTAATTAGGAGACCACCGACCATCAAAGCCAATTGCATCAATCGTTTGGGATTCATCGCAAGAGTAGCAATGAAGATAAATATTGTTCTTCTATTTTTCATTATAAACAAACGACCCTATAGATGATGTATCTATAGGGCCATTCTTGAGGGAATCCTTTCAGAATTTAAAAATCATATTTTAACTCGACACCGATAGAGCGCCCTCTTCTTTTATTTGAGAAAAAGGCCCTTGAGTAATCATTATCGAGCCACCTTGTCACCACATCCGGCTCGTCAGCATCCCCTAGATTTTTACCATATGCAGTTAGGGTTAAACCACTTTCCATCCTAATGCCAAATCGAGCACCAAATAAATTATAGGCACCAACATAGGCACCATTGTGAACTTGGGCGTATTTCTTAGATTCATAAGAACTATCAATGCCTCCAAACAACTCTGAACCATTGGCGAGTTGCTTGTTATACGACAAAACTACGGAATAAGTAGTTTTTGGACTGAAGGCAAACTGTTTACCTTTAATGGAACAAGTGCCTTGTCCGTTCGGATTAGTCGAGGCGGCAGGATTGCTTACGTCATAACTACCTCCACCAGATGTAAGTGCCCATTGATAGTTATCACATCCTTCCTTGTAAGTGGAATCTGCTAGCGAGTAATTAAATGCCAGATTCCAATTGTCATTCATCAGCCAATTGACCTCTAACTCAACTCCATTGACTTCTCCTAAATTACCTTCCCCTACAACGATCGATGTAAGTGTTCCAATAGTACCCGGTGCAGGTTGGGTCACTTGGACGTTTGTTGCATCAATTTGATACACTGCCAAATTGGTCACCAGTCTTCCATCAGACCAAACTTTCTTGATTCCAATTTCAATATTCTCATTGGTCTCCATCGCATAGATCGGTACCCCATTATCGGTTCCAGCCGAACCATTAAAGCCACCGGGTTTTGCTCCTTCTGCAAAAGTGAAGTAAAACAGAGTGTTTGGGTCTTTTGTGTAAGTCAGCGTGGTTCGAATCGTATCCGAATCCCATTTGCCGTCCTCATCTGCAACAATGACTCCGTTAGTATCATATTCTTTCAGTGTTTTTGTCTCTTCAGCAGACCGTGCCTCGAAGCTCCAAGTCAAAACATCTGAAATATCGTATTCAATCATTCCATAAATAGCTGAGTTTCCAATGGTGGAGGTTTGCTCGAGTAAGTTATGGTATGCAGCTATAAAAGACCAACCACGCTGTTCTTGCTCTCTGTCGTAGTTAAAGTAGCCAATTCGCCACCTGAATGCTTGATCCTGATTGGAATCGATCATTAATTCGTAGGTGTCGTCTTCCATGTATTCAATCCCGGAGGCACAAAATGGATAGCACTGACCATTTGGTTGAGCATAGCCACCATATGCATTTCTAACCAGATTGACAGGTGAATGATCACTGTCCGAACCGGTTGCTAAATCTTCATCTTTCACTCCCATGGACATCGAAACATTGACACCGCTTTCCATTTCATAATCCATGGAGAGAAGAGTCAGACTCATATCTCGTGCAACCCCAGAAAAGTATAAACCATCCTCGGTACTGTTAGTGGGGTAAAAAAACCATTGAAGCCCGCTACCATAACTTTGCAGTGGTACCTCTGGCATTCCCCAAGAAGTGATTAAGGCATTAAGTTCTGCTCCTGTTCCTGGAAAGGCTTCATCATTGAGAGCGATGGGTCGGGTCTTAATTTCACCACAGAAATAATTCATTTCTCCCGTGCTCGTTGGATAACAATTGTTCATATTGCCCGGTTGCAAAAAAAGTGCTCTGGTTCCATCATCAGAATCAGATGTTTGATGTCTGAACGTCATTCCAAAATTCTCATTTTGATAATCCAATACTAAGGAGTAGGAATCAGTGGATTCATCACCTACTGTCTTGCCAGTCACAAGATTGGTCCATTCTCCATCATAGTCATAACTTCTTGCAGATAAAGAAAGTGCCAAATTATCTGAGATTCTTTGTGAAGTTGAGAAATTAATATCCGTTTCACCGTGTTCCGCTGATCGTAACGATACACTTGAACTGGTAACCTCACCCGGTCTCTTGGTGATGAAGTTGATGGCACCTGAGTAGGTATTTCTTGCATAAAGAGCGCTTTGAGGGCCTCGAATGACTTCGACCCTTTCAATATCATTGACATTAAATGAACCGATATCACCGGGATAATAGACACCGTCTACAAAATATGCAGCTCCAGCCTCTACACCAAAACGAACACCAGCTAATACGTTTGATAGTCCTCGAATAACTGGTCTTTCTGTATTCCTACCAAAAGCTTTGGAATTGGATAGACCCGGTGTAAACATAGCGATATCAAAAATGCTATGCATTTGTTGTGCTTCAATCTGAGCTGCAGTTACAGCGGACACTGCCAAAGGAATTGATTGTAGAGTTTCTTCCTTTTTTCTTGCAGTAACAACAATCTCTTCAATTCCTTCTTGAGAGAAGGTGACAGTTGGCATCAAGGCAATTGTTATAACTACCATGATCGCTGAGTTGACTAAAAAACTAAGACTTTCTCTTATAGTCATGAGATATCCCCCTAAGTATTTAACTATTAGCATGTATACTACATAAAAAGACAGGAGACTGTCAATTTGACAGACAAGTTAATTTTGTAGAATATACAATCTTGAGAAACATACTAATATAACTATGAGAACGTTACTAACTTTAATGATTATTATCTTTGCTTTAGGTTCATTGGCCGTTGAATCTAAATTGGTGCACCAGGATGGTTCATATGAAATGATTCCACTGGAGAAGGAGAACATAGTAATCAAAGTCATACAAACAGGTGCTAACTCTCTACAAGACTTCGAAGATCCCAAGGAAGGTCTCAAACAGAATCTTGACCATATGATTTCCATGGCCAATAAGGCTTGTGGTAGAGGGTCAAAACCCGACTTTCTGCTCTTCCATGAGTTTCCCCTGACGGGTTACTCTTCTGGAAGTCGAAAAGAAAAACTGAAATACACCATACAAGTGCCTGGACCTGAAACTAAAGCCTTAGGAAAAATAGCCAAAGAATGCGATACCTATCTTATTTTTGGCAGTTATGCTACGGACTCTGATTGGCCTCAGCATATCCTCAGTCTGAACACCGTAATAGGAAGGAATGGTGAGGTGATGAAAGCCTTCTGGAAATCCAGAAATATCAAAAGAATCTACAAAGATAGAGAGATCACCACCACTACCATTGAAGCAGTACGTGATAAGTACCGAGAAAAATATGGAATAGATGAAGAATTTCCTGTTCTCAGAACCGAATTTGGCAATTTTGCTGTCACTACTGTTCAGGGAGATCCATTTGTTTTTGCTGCCTTTGCCATGAAAGGAGTTGAGATTATGTTCAGAACCGCTACCCTTTTCTCTGAATCAGATGTGTTGGCGATGGCCTGGTCAAACAATTTCTACACCGCAATGGCAAATATTACAATTCCCCTTGGCACGCCCTATAGTGATGCAGGTGGCAGATCTCTTATCGCATCACCGGATGGAAACATTATTATCCAAGATCCAAGCACCCATGAAGAGGGCATTATTTCAGCTGAGATACCTATTGCTGCGTTCAGAAAAAATAGGAAAATACCAAATTATGCACTGGAGATGGTGCAGCCCATATTTTTGCAATACCAACAAGAGATACCGATAAATCACTTGGACATACCTGCAAATGAGCTTCCTCAAACTGGGGAAGAAATGAAGGAACTGTTTGATGCAATCAGTCGATATCTGAATTAACCCATTAATATCTTTTTATAGGAAACTAATATGCAAACAACTAAAACAATGATGACTTTCTTTTTTTTACTCCTGTTCTTTCTAACGCTAAACATTAATGCATTTGAACTAACTCCTGGCAAAGGCTATCTCAAAGCATCCAGAAAAATTACCTGTTCTCTAATAGATGATCAACCCATTGTGTACTGGTGGTATGGAAGAGCCTACAGTCGTGTACCAGGTGAAAAAGACAGACTATTATTTAGAGTTGAGGGAATGAACATTCGCCAATGTACCACTCTTGAGGATGAGGAACGTGGTCTAGGTTTTAGAATGGTGAGTCGCGAACTTCTTTTTTACCAAGATCCTGAAACAGGGAAAAATCTTGATACCTGGGACAACCCTTGGACCGGTGAAACAGTTGAGGTTCTGCACGTTGCCAATGATCCAGTAAACTGGGGTAATCAATATGAAATGGATAAGAATGGAGAACCCTACCAAATGAATTTGAGCATTCATGGTGATTATTGGTGGGATACATCGACCATACCACTTTTTTATAAAAACCCACTAGGTGGTGACTATCAGGACTACATTGGGGGCATCTATCATGCTACAGAAATGTTTAATACAACCGGTAATGTTTCAGATTTGACCGATGATACCAAACACACAGCTGAAGCTAGGATTGGCTGGGAAAGAATGTCGGATTGGTTACCTTGGATGAAAATGAGTGGCAGAAGCGGGATTATCTACTTTCATACTTTTGGTAGAAAGCTGGAAAGTTATGACCAACTCCCAGAATCATTCCAAGAAGAAATTAATAACAACTATCCTAAATATAAATCCCCTCCCCCAACGGATGATCAAAGAAGAAATGAGACCAGTTGGACATACTTCAAAAAAACTTTGGAAAGCCAGTGACAGCTTCATCCCCAATAAAAAATAATCTCTTGGAGAACATTGAGTTCCTTCAAGATTTTCAATTGTTTTTAGGAAATATATTCAGGATGAATGGGGCACTACTGGCAACGGCTGAGAAAGTGTGCAAAAACGATCCAGTGATTACCGTTCCTATATGGAGAATTCTTGCTGTACTGAGAAGGCAGCCAATGACTGTGCCTTCTATCGCCAGATATTTAGGACTAAAAAGACAGAGTGTTCAAACAACTGTCAACCAGATGATAGAGAAAGACTTGGTTAAGACAGAAGATAATCCAGATCATAAGAAATCCTATCTTGTATCCATGACTCAACAAGGCAATAAAAGCTTGGTAAGAGTGAACAATTACCAGAAAACCCTCACTGGGGTATTTGTTGACGGATTTGATACCTCCATTGAGGAACTTGTGAAAGCGACCAACTACATTCGAAAACTAAGAGAAAATTCATTGGCAAACATAGAATCATCTCACACTAAACAATAGGATACTTATATGTCAAAAAAAGCATACATGATCGTTTTTGCAACTATTCATGACAGAGAAAGTTTTGTAACTAATTATGGTCCTGCGGCTGCGAAACTTACTGAGAAATTTGGCGGGAAATACTTAATCAGAGCCCCTGGTGGTATTCCATTGGAGGGTATGGATTCCAGCAATCCTTCAGTAGTTATTTCGGAGTGGCCGGACAAAGAAACGGCAGAAAAATTTTGGCATTCTGAAGAATACAGTGAAGTAAAAAAATTCAGAGAAGGGATAGCAGATTGTAAAGTATTGCTCATTGAATCGGACTAGATATGGCAACAACCACGGTAAAAAGAACTACGTTGATCGTTAGAGACATTGAGGCATCCTCAAAGTGGTACGAAGAGATATTAGACATGAGTCTTTATTACGACGATACAATAACCTTGAGTGGCCAAGGTTTAGCTGCAGGCAAAAAAGGGGACGTAACCCACCTTAAAATATATAAATGCAGTGATCCAGTCATTGGAATGATTGGACTTTTGCAGTGGCTTGATCCTGAACTCCCTGCTCCAGAAAAAATTCCAACAAAAGTGGATTATGGCAATCCAACCTTTGTCGTGGATACAGATAATGTTGACGAGGTGTATAAGAAAGCTCTTGCTCTGGGAACACATATTCATTCAGAACCTCATGAATGGTCAGTCAGAGGTGCCGATGGAAATATGATTAACTTCATAACACTGAGTGTGTTTGATCCGGATGGATACTTCTATGAAATCAATCAACGATTAACTTAGATCCATTGAGAATGTATGAGATTCCAAAGAGCAAATTTTTTAGTCAGTGATTTAGATCGCGCTTTAATATTGTACAGAGATATCCTCGGCATGCGTCTTGATCATGTAGAAGAGTCTGAAGATGATTCATATTCTTATGATGTATTCGAAATTGATAAGAAGATTCAAATCAAGTTTGCCCTTTTGAGTTATTCCAACCAGCCCAGAATCATGGCATTAACAGAGCTTGGCAAGAACAATTTAGAAAAGATGTCTTTTCCCCGCAGATCGGCGATTGTGATAGAAGTTGCCGATGTTGATGACGTGTTAGCACAATGTAAAGAAAATAACTTTAAAACATACAAGGAAGAGCATTTAGTGACTCATGATGGGAGAGAGGGCAGAGAAATTGGTATTGTCGATGATGATGGCAATCTTACCGTCATCTACAAAATCGAGAAAGCTTAGTGTCGTCTAACGATAATACATACCGCAATAAAACCAATGCTTGGTATATGGTTATCTTAATGACGGTTGCATACATGTTCTCATTTATCGACCGCTACATCTTGGGATTATTAATTGATCCCATAAAAGCAGATCTTGGCTTGAGCGACACACAAATTGGTTTATTACTAGGTCCTGCTTTTGCAATTTTCTATGCCACTATGGGTCTGCCTTTGGGCTATCTTGCAGACCGTGTAAAAAGGGTTTGGATCGTTGCAATCGGTGTGTTTGTCTGGTCTCTAGCCACGGTTGCATCTGGCTTTGCCCAAAAGTTCAGCCAGCTGTTTATTGCCCGAATGGGAGTTGGTGTTGGTGAGGCAACTCTAAGCCCCTGTGCCATCTCCATGATTACAGACAGCTTCTCGAAAAAAGACAGAGGAAAACCCATTGGATTTTATACCATGGGTATGTCACTGGGACCTGCGGTTGCTTACTTGTCAGGCGCTGCTGTTCTGATATGGGCGCAATCGGTAGACCTCGTTAATTTACCGATTATTGGTGAAATTTCACCGTGGCAATTGGCATTCATTATCGTCGGGTTACCTGGAATTGTGCTGGCTGTTCTCATAGCAATGCTAAGAGAGCCACAAAGAACTAGTCATAAGAATCAGAACGATGAAGAAGAAATCAAAATCACCGAAGCTTTAAAATTCTTCATAGAAAAAAGAAGCGCCTTAGGCAGCTTTATCTTGCCAGCATGTGTAATGACGACAATTGCGTATTCCCATGCTTGGTTGGCACCAATGTTTGAAAGAACATGGGGCATGCCTCCTTCAACTTACGCATTGATTAACGGTTTATTACTGCTCACCTTCGGCCCTATATCCAATAATACTGCAGGGTGGTTGGCGGACCGATTAGTGAAACAAGGAAAAAAAGATGGTGGTTTGAGGGTTGTGATACTTGGAGCATTTATTTTTTTACCCACCGCCATCATAGCACCCTTAGTTCCAAATCCAACACTTTGTTTTGTGGTACTTGCAATCAACCTAGTGGGCATTGCTTTTACATCCTCGAGCGCTTTGATTGCACTCATGGAAATTGTACCTTCCAATATCAGAGGTCTTTCTACAGCATTTTACTTAATGTGTATTAGCATAACAGGTTTGCTTTTAGGACCCACATCAGTAGGCTTGCTCAATGATTTTGTCTTTGATGCTGAGAATGTCCGATACTCTGTGAGCACTATTCCTTTAGTCCTAGGAGTCCCAGTGTTGGCCATGATCCCCTTTATGAGAAGATCCTATTTAAAAGAAATAGAAAAAACATAAAGTAATTATCTTTCAGTTAAATAATTCTTTTCCAGAAGATATTTTCATGGGTGCCTTCATGTGGTTTACCCACAGCGAAGTAATGATTAGTAAAACCGAAAACAACAATTGTCTTCTATTCAACAGAGACTAACCAGCTAAAAATTTAACCATCATGCATTAATTATAACAGTTACTAGAAGCGATAATTAACCGTTGCTCCAATTTGTCTCTGACGAGGTAAGGTCAAGGCAAACCCACGTGGGCTGTTTGACACACCACCACAGGCGGCACCCCCAAAGGAAGCACAAGATCCAAGATTCCCAGTTCTTTTATCAATATATCTAAGAATGTCAATCGGTGTATCATCATCCGTTAAATTTTTAACCCAAATGACATACTCCCAGTTATCTACGATAAGACCAGCTCTAATGCCAGCAATACCACGAGAACCTGTCTCTATTAGATTGTGCTCTTGAGCATATTTACTTGATTCGTAAGCAAAGGTACCGATGGCATAAAAGGTACCATTTGCAGTCTCAGTCTCATATTTTCCAAATAAACTGTATTTTGTTTTTGGAACTCTAGGCATGCTTTTACCTGCAACATTACCCAACAGATTATATTGAGCATAAGAACCATCACTGCCCATTAAATCAGCATGATCTTGACTGATACGTTTTGTAATTTCAGCATCGGTATAAGAGAACGTGAGCCCAGCGTTGAAGTTGTCTGAGACTTGGAAATTACCCTCAAATTCAATACCTTTGACTTCACTTTCTCCAACATTGGCTAAAATTGAATCGATCAAACCACTTGACAGTTCAATATTTTGCGTCAGTTGTTGGTCTTCAACATTGAGAAAAAATACCGAAGCACTAATGTTGACACGTCCATCTCTAAGTATGGATTTAACACCAACTTCATAACTCCAAGCGACTTCTTCATCAACAGCTCGAAAACTCTCATCCAGGGTTCCATCTGTCTTTTCAGGCACTGCGGAATTAAAATCTCCAGGTTTGGTACCTTGAGCAATATTGAAATAAAAATTGGTATTGTCGTTCTTCTCATACAACGCTGTAAACCTTGGTGTAAAACTCTTATAGGTGTCATTACAGAGACCTAACCTGATATCACAACCCGATGCCGGTGTAGCAAGACTGTATGGATCTTCAGAAACAGTGATCTCATCTTCTGCATATCTGACTTCCACACCCAGTGACCATTGTTCATTTACATCCCAGTCCATACCAGCGAAGACAGCGAAGTTTTCTACTTTTTCTATAGTGTAACTTGAGATAAATGGATTCGGAAAAACTGCTGAGGGCACGAGCGCAGTAGAACAATTTGAGTTCCAACGACCAGTTGCAGGGCAGATCTCTTTGATTGAATAACTATCCCCTTCAGTTGCTTCTCCTTCATAATAATAAACACCAAAGATTGCATCAGCCCCATTACTTAGGGTTGTAGTGACACGAAACTCTTGTGAAAAATCTTCTCGTTCATCGCCTTCATCAAGCATATAAAATGCACCACTCAAACCATAAACACCACATACACCTGCGGCCCAAGACATATAACTATATGGGGGTTCACAATATATTGCATAACTAGCATAAGGGTCATAGCCACCATATGTCACATCCTGATAAACAGCAAGTTCATCCTCTGTGTATCCAGTAGTGCTGGTAAAGGTGGTATTTTCATCAAATTGCTTATTGACGGTTAAGGTGAATAATGTTCTTTCAAGTCTTACTCCAGTACCATCACCATGAGTATCTAATAGATCTGTTGACAGACTAATCCCGCTTGGATCCCACTGAGCTGTACCTTGGTAGTACTCTCTTGCTCTTGGGTGATCTGAATCTCGACCACAACAGTTATTGTCGTTTCTATCGGTTAGATAATAAGGTACATGACCATCATCGGTTTCTTGGTAGCCTATTTTGAAAGTGACATCCAAATCATCAGATGGAGTCCAAAACAACTTACCAGTTAAATTTGTTGATTTCTCACCACCTAAATCGGAACCATCCCTGGTGTTGGTGTATTGTCCATCAAATGAATCGAACCCGACGCTTATATAACCTGATGTTGTATCATTGATTGGACCACTGATCCAACCGATGCCTTCAAAATAACCGTCTTCTCCTGTGCTCAAAGTTAATCCACCTTCGTTATCTTCACTTGGTTTTTTGGTTACAAAATTAACAGCACCCATATAAGTACCTCTTCCAAAGGCTGCTGCCTGTGGTCCACGAAGAATCTCAACACGCTCAAGATTATGCAACTCTGTAGATTGGGGTGATCCACTAATATATATACCATCAACGAAGTAAGCCACAGCTGAAGCATTACCAATTCCATTGACGATAGTAGTAATTCCACGCATTTCAGGTCGATCTGAACCCGATTGCCTACCAAAAGCATTAGTCATAGAGAAACTAGGTGTAAACATCGCAATATCATCGAGGCTTTTCAAACCTAAATCCTCAATCTTATCAGCTGAGAATGGTGAGATAGAAATTGGGACATCCTGTAGATTTTCTTCTCGTTTACGGGCAGTTACTATAATTTCCTCAATTACGCTTTGCCCTATTGCCTCAAATGACACAAAATAAACTGGCAACATAGTCAGTGCTATTAATCCTCCCAATACGTACTTTGCAATAGTAGGAAATCCAATTCTTGCTGTTAATTTCATTAGTTTCTCTCCAAGTTATTTCAGATATTTGCAGACGCAATTATTTATTAGCCAATGGTGGCATCATTTAAGTAATTTATAGATAATATGTTCTAGAATCATTGACATAAATCAATTAAACCTCTTTTAAGGTTAAGTCTTTATCTTTTCATTAGTTTGTTTTTATATATCCAAGTTTGATAAGTTTATCCTGTTCATTTATAGCTTGAGCGCGGGAGATTGTTTTTGTTGAAAGTTCTTTTACATAAATTTTATCAGCACAATTCGCACAATTTTCTATGAAGATAACTGAGTGTCCTTCATTCTCGAAAGATCCGCTTACTGCTATGTTTTTTATTCTTTTCATTAAGTAATTTCTTTAATAAGTAATAATATAAATGTTATTAGTAAAATAAAAAAAGGCCCTATAGTATCGAGGGAATGAAATATAAGACCTTTTTTGGGGGATTAGCATTGATCACTTTTTGATATCACTTTATGCAGCTTTTATTTGATCCTCTTTTTCTACCTTCGGGCCATAATCAGGGATTCTATCTTTCATTTGCTTGTTCAGTGTTTTGAGATTTGAACTTGCAGTAGTTAAAAAAAGGAATGGTAGGACGGCATGGATAAGACAAGCTATTCCTGAGATCAGCATGGTCCAACCATAGTAACTTGCAATCTTAAAATGCTCCGTATAAGTTTCATTCACAGATTGAGGGTGACTAGTGAAAAGAGTGTGAACCTTATTGATCATTATCTAGAGTCTATTAATATAACAAAAAAGTATATCTATATAATAAACTATATCACATGACAGTTAACTGTCAATGACGTTCCTATTTTAGGAATACAAATCTTATTTAAACTTCTCTATAAAATCTAAAATCTCATCAGTCTTTTTCATCAATAACTCTCTATCAGCCCTAGACTCAACATTTAATCTAACCAGAGGTTCAGTATTTGACATTCTGAGATTAAACCGCCAACTTGATAAATCAAAACTATAACCATCTAAATCATCAATTGAAACAGACTGTTCTAGATATTGCTCTTTAATCCTCTCCAGTAACTCTACTGGGTTATTAACCTTAACATTGATCTCTCCACTGATGGGGTACTGTTGCATTCTTTCTGAAGTCAAACTAGATAAGGGCTGACTGGCCTTAGACATAATTTGAGTGACTAATAGCCAAGGGATCATACCACTGTCGCTGAAGTAAAAATCTCTGAAATAGTGATGGCCACTCATTTCACCCCCATAAACCGCAGCATGCTCTCTCATTCTCTCCTTTATAAATGAATGCCCTGCTTTGGATTGAATGGGTTGTCCATCATAGCTGTGTACTTCTTGTTGAGTATTCCAAATCAATCGAGGATCATGAATGATCTTTCCCCCTACATCTGAATCCACCAAAACCTTAGAGATCATACCGATAAGATAATAGTTGTCTATAAATTGCCCATTCTCATCAAAAAAGAAACAGCGATCAAAATCTCCATCCCATGCAATGCCTAAATCTGCGCCCAATTCAACGACTGCTTTTGCAGTGACTGATCTATTTTCAGGCAGCAACGGGTTGGGAATGCCATTGGGGAAACTGCCATCTGGAGGGTGGTTGATCTTATGAAATTCAAATGGCAATAAATCCTCCATTGCATCAATCACCGGACCGGCACAACCATTACCGGCATTGACCAAGATTTTCAGAGCTTCTAACTGGGTGGTATCAACAAAACTCAGCACTTTATTGAGATAATCTTCCCTAATGTTTTTTTTAGTGGTTACTAGTTCGCCTGCAGATTGTTTTTCAGTCAGATTCTCAGCCAACTGTTTGATCTCTGCTAGTCCTGAATCCATGCTGATTGGTTTTGCTTCACGCCCCACAATTTTCATGCCGTTATAATCTGATGGATTATGACTGGCTGTCACCATGATTCCACCATCTGTATGGAGGTCATTGGTTGCAAAATAAATTTCCTCGGTGCCACAAAAACCAATGTCAATGACTTCGGCTCCTTGATGAGCGATTCCTCTCGATAAGGCTTCAACGAGTTGGGGAGATGTGGGTCTAATATCGTAGCCTACTACTACAGCAGAGGCATTGAGGTATCTAGCAATCGCAATACCAATGCGAAATGCGATAACCTCATTGAGTTGAGATGGAACCTTGCCACGAATATCGTAAGCTTTGAAACACTCGATCTTATGATCTTGAGAAGAAACTTGAGACACCGTTAATGCGATCTTTTACCATCAAAAACACAAACAAATTCTAAAATTTCTGTGCCATTGTTGTGTACCCGATGAAATTCTCCATCTTCAATCAAAACCACATCACCAGAGTTAACGTCAAAGGTCCGTTCATCGATCTCCATTGAGCCTGATCCATGCATGAATATATATACTTCTTCCTGACCGGCATGTGTATGTCCAGAGGTGCTATGATTTGGATTGAGATGAGTGGTGCTTGCAACCAAATTATTCAATAAATTGTTGTCTGTAACTACATAACGTTCATCTTCCTTGACAACTCTCCAGCCTTTATTTTTCTCTTGCATAACTAACCTCTATATTGGTGCACTGTAGTAGTCGAAAAATAAGTACATAATTGCAGTACATATTAGTAGAGTAAGAATCATGACTGGAAGACCTTTCTTTGCCCATAATAGCGGTGTTATTGCTAAATCTGGGTTGCCTTCCCGCCTTGCCAATCTCTCCGATACCGTCACTATATATACATTGGCAGTCGAGCCAATATGAGTACCATTGCCTCCCATACCAACCCCTAGTGCAAGACACCACCATAGGGCGGCAACATTGATGCCCTGAGCTTCCAGAGAAAGAATGATTGGGATCATGGCTGCGGTAAATGGGATGTTGTCAATAGCCGCAGACATTATGGCTGCAACCCACATCAAGACAATACAAGCTAGCAAAAAGTCCTCTTTGACAAAAGGAATGATAAATTGACCAAGATACTGAAGAAATTCACTGTTCTCAACACCTCCAACAATCATAAACAACGAAATAAAAAACATCAGCAGCGGAATCTCAACTTCATGCATCACTTCTTCGAATTCAAGGCTCTTTGCCATTAAGCTCAAAATGATCAGTCCCACTACTGCCACCATCCATGGCTCCCAATGTATTTGGTTGTGGATAATAAAAAGCACTACCATCAAAGCCAAGACCATGAGTGACTTATTCCATAAGCTTTTATCTTTGTATGGGATAACATCGGTAAAGGTACCTTCTGCTTTTTTATCAAGATCGGTTTTAAACAGCACTCTGAGAAAAAATAATGTGCCCAACCAAGCGACCAAAACGATTAGGCCCATTTTTTCCACAAATGGAGTGAAAGCAATATTTGCTGCCGAACCAATCATCAAATTTGGCGGATCACCAACAAGAGTAGCTACACCTCCTGTGTCGGACAACAATGCCGCTGCCATTAAATATGGTATGGCATTGACTTTCATTTTTTGACAAATTAGCACGATTAAAGGACCAAAGATTACAACCGTCGTTACGTTGTCTAAGAGAAGTGAAATGACGGTAACGGCTGTGCCAAGCATTGCCAATAACAGAAATTGTCTACCTTTAGCAATTTGTCCTATTTTCGTGGCTAGAACTTCAAAACCACCGGTCTTAATCATGATGGCTACAATTGACATCATCGCTGCCAATAAAAAAACAACATTCCAATCCACCGCCTCGAAAGCTAGTTCTGGGTTGTAAAAACCATAAGATTGTCCAACCACTAGCATCACCAGTGCTCCAAGCATTGCAACTTTGACACGAGAAAACCCATGCAATGTTTCTGTAAAAATTCCTATAAAGCTCAAAGCCAGAATGATGCCAGACACCATCATGCCCTGATTCATTTCAATCAAATGTGTAGAATCCATTTAATTCTCCGATTGGCTGATAAAAAGGACTATATTCTAATACAAAAAAACATAAAGAATCACTAAAATATAAAACAGCTTACCAAGTGATCGACTGATCTGAATCAATCAGCAAATCTTCAAGATATTGTTGGTGTTCTTCGAGATCCTCATTAGTTAACTCAACGGTCATAATTTTTCTTTCACTATAGTCAATATCTAGAGAATGATTGCTTTGTTGTTCATTTAGATTTTGCTCATCGCCAAAAAATCCAACTTGACCGCCAGTCATCAATAAATAGACTTGTCCCAATAATTTTGCATCAATCAATGCCCCATGCAGTTCCCTGTTTGATGTGTCCACATTGTATCTAGCACATAAAGCATCCAAGCTGTTGCGTTTCCCAGGATGGGTTTTACGGGCAATGAGCAAAGTGTCTTTGATCTCACAAAGATCCTCTATCTTTTTTTCATAACCTGCCAATGAGAATTCATGGTTGATGAAAGCAGTATCAAAAGGAGCATTATGGATCAGCAACTCGGTATCTTGGATGAAGCTTAGAAACTCTTGCATCACCTCTTTAAATTCTGGTTTGTCCGCAACATCATCATTAGTAATGCCATGAACTGCGATAGAACCAGGGTCAATACTTCGTTTTGGATTCAGATAAGTTTGGTAATGATTGCCCGTCATTCTTCTATCCACAATCTCGACAGCGCCAATTTCAATGATCCTATGCCCTGCTTCCACAGACATCCCAGTCGTTTCAGTATCGAGTATAATTTGTCTCATCGGTTTATTGTGATTTCATCGACGCCTTTATTAGCCAATGCGTCAGCGCGTTCATTTTCTGGATGGCCAGAATGACCTTTAATCCAGAACCATTCAATATCATGAATAGAAGTCAATTGATCAAGCTCTAACCACAAGTCTGCATTCAAAACTGGCTTTTTCTTTGCATTTTTAAACCCATTTCTTTTCCAATTAATAATCCACTCAGTGATCCCTTGTTTCACATAATTTGAATCGGTATATAAATAGACCTTACAGGGCTGTGTTAAACTCTGCAGACCTTTAATGGCAGCTAAAAGTTCCATTTTATTATTGGTTGTATCTAAATCGCCACCATATAACTCCTTGGTCGCAGCTTGATTTTTTAGTATCACACCCCACCCACCGGGCCCAGGGTTGCCTCGACAAGCGCCATCGGTGTAAATATCGACTTCTTTCATTCTATTACTCTACTCATTGAATCGGCTAGGGAGCCAGACTGTTTATAACCGTCCCTTGTAAATTGTTTCTCCAGAGTCATTGGTATACGTTCCTTATTAGCAACAATCATATAACAAGCACATAAGAATGGATTAAAAATATTAATCTTTAAAGGCAAATCGTATCTTTTGACTGTCGGTAATGTGGCATGAAAATAATGAATTTTCTCAATTCCAAACCCTAAATCCATGAGCCATGTGGTGTATCTTTTAACTGAAATCAATTGATTCATTCCCAATAAGAATCTTTTACCGGAAAGGTAATGCCTTAAACCCCATAAGCTGAATGGATTAAACCCGATAGCAATCAATTTGCCACCGTCTTTAAGTAACTCAGTGGTTGAATTTAAAATCGGTTGGTTGACTTTGGCCTGCTCTAAGGTATGGGGTAAAAATACAACATCAATCACCTGGTTCTGAATAGGTAATCGATCAAACTTTGCTACCAGATCGACACCTTCTATAACACCCTGCTCAACGAGAAAAAATTCATCAACATGAAGATGGTTTGTAAACGTTTTACTATGGCCCCAAATACCAATCTGGAGGAAACCATCACCATTGCTTATAGCCAGTACATCAACAAGTTCTTCTTGCTCTTCTTGAATGAGTCGAGATCCAATTGTGTCTAGTAACCAGAGCGGTCGCATGTCAAAATAATCCTCATAACATTATCTGATAGGATAGATTATTTTTAATGTAAAATATAATAAATGGTGATGCAGTTAAATATCAGCATTACAAATATAAATGAAACTTAATTTACGGAGAGCTAAATGGGTTTTCTTAGTGGCAAAAAAGCTTTAATTACGGGTATTGCAAGTAAAAGATCAATAGCCTATGGCATTGCTCAATCGATGGCTCGTGAGGGAGCTGAATTGGCCTTAACATATCAAAATGAAAAACTGAAACCACGCGTTGAGAACATTGCAGAACAACTTGGTTCCAATATCTGCATTGAACTTGATGTTGCTTTAGAAGAGAATATTGATGATACTTTTAGCAATCTTAGTTCTCATTGGGAAAATCTTGATATTCTGATTCACTCAATCGCGCATGCTCCAAGCGAAGAACTCAAAGGCTCCTATATCGATTCTGTTAGTAGAGATGGGTTTAATATGGCCAATGAGATCAGCAGCTATAGTTTCGTGGCTTTAGCAAAAAAGGCATGGCCGATGATGAACGCTAATGGAGCTCTGTTAACCTTGACTTATCTCGGTTCTGTTAAATCCGTTCCCAACTATAATGTTATGGGACCTGCTAAGGCCAGCCTAGAAGCGAATGTAAGATTTCTAGCAGCTGATTTAGGTCCACACTCCATTCGAGTCAATGCAATTTCGGCAGGGCCTATTAAAACACTGGCAGCAGCTGGGGTCAGTGGAATGAGAGGATTGCTAAAACATGTGGAATCCATGACACCCTTGCGTCGTAATGTCACGATTGAGGATGTTGGCAATGCTGCAGCTTTCTTGTGTTCTGATCTCGCCTCTGGAATTACCGGAGAGGTGCTCTATGTCGATGGTGGGTATCACAATCTGGGAATGACCCTAAATATTGACTGATTCTTATTTCTTAATAAAAAATCTTATAAATCATAAGCACTGTTAAAAAGATCTGGATCAATCTCAACTTTGGCCTTTTCTCTCAACGCCTTAGTAAAAGAAGACACTTCATTGGAACCAAATTGCTCAGCAAGGGCAATTTTTCCTCCGTCTCGTTCTTCAGCAGAAAAAGCATCTAGTCTACCTGGGTTCATTTGTAGCACCGAGAAAAGATACATCATTTCATTAACTTCAACGAAGTGATAACGGTTCCTGCCAATATCTTTTCCTGGTATGTCAAATATTGCATCCAAAAATACTTTGGGCAAAGTGTTATCGTTTCTCTTTAATGCAGTGAAATTCTGCAATTCTAAATCGTACAGTTCTAATACCTCATTCAAAACACTATCAGAGGCAAGTTCTTTCGTCTTCTCTTGAGCAAATGTTGTAGCTAGATCAACTGATTGTTCTGATATCAGAAATTCAGTTATTTCCCCCTCAACCTGTTCAAAGGTCTTCATCTCAGGCAATCGATGGTTTGTCACTCTTGCAACAATAATAAAATCATCAAATTCGAATACAGGCGTGTTTTCTGATTGTTCAAGCGAGGAAGAGCTGAATAGTATATCGATAAATTCTGCTTGTTCATTGAGGAAAGATCTACCATTTCTACTGACCGATTTAACCTGTTTTAGCTGTAATGACAATACATTAGCAACAGAATTCAATTCATTGTATGCCTGCAATGACAGATCATCCAATTGTTCAGCAACATCATATAGACGATCTTTTGCCAATACATTTGCATATTCATCGGTTAATTCATCTTCAATCTCAGAGAAGAATTGTTGCCTGCCTTCCTTGATGTCATCTAACCGAATGAGGTGGTAGCCAAATTGAGTTTTGATTGGATCAGAAATTTCACCGTTACCGAGTGAAAATAAGACTTGCTCAAATTCCTCGACAAAAGAACCCGGTTCGGCCCAACCTAAATCACCTCCATTTGAGGCGGATCCAGGATCATCTGAAAATTCAGTTGCTAGAGCTTCAAACGATTCTCCATTTTTAATTCTTTGATCAATGTTCTTTATCTCCTCAAATGCATCCACTTCAGAGTCATCCTCGAATGAAATCAAGATATGGCTGGATTTTCGCTCCTCATTAGATCTAAATCGTTCGATATTTTCATCATAATATTGCTGAACATCCAACGGTGAAAACTCAATTGATTGTGCTATTTCTCCTATGCTAATAGATAGATATTCAACATCTATCTCTTCTTCTGTTACAAAAGATTCTTCGTTCTCCTCGTAATATGACAGAACCTCATCAGAATCAAGCTTAACCTGTTCAGCAAACTGTGCTGCAGGTATCATAAGGTATTCACCCTCTCGTTCCTCTAATTGTAATGTTACAAATTTTCTGAATTCAAAAGGAGTTATAAATGATGATCCAGTTAACCCATTTCTCAGTTGATTGATTTGTAATTGAATCCTAAGATCATTTTCATATTTTGACAAGCTCACTCCTTGACTCAGTAGCATCGCTTCGTAATTCTCACGATTAAAACTTTCCCCCAGTTGAAACTGAGGAGTTGTCATAATTAGTTCAGTAACAAACTCAGGACTGACCCGATATCCTTGTGCGTGTACGTAATCCTTTAGCAATGTCTTCATTATTAGATTTTCGACAGCGGCTTCCTTAATGGTGTATTCCAGCGAATCTGGGATTTGATTTCCTAGAATTTCTTGGATTTGCATTAATTGATTACTAAATTCTTCCCGATATTCAACTAGACTAATTTCCTTGTCATTGACCGTTATGACAATATTCTGCTCAAGAGGTGTTTGATCCATATTGCCAAAACTAATCACCAGTGCAATTGCAATTGCACTAATAATTAAAATAGCAATCCATCCTGTGAACTTTTCTCTAATAATTTCTAACATAGTTACTACACAAGTTTATAATCAAGTGGCGGATTGGTTGGACCGAACTATTTGTCCTATCCTTTTATTCCTTAACTTTCCTCTCTAAGTTTTTTATTTATTAATTTTCCCTCTACAATATTCGTTACATACTTGCTACATTTCTTGCTACATTTACATGAAGATAACTTCAGCAATAAGCCCGTTAATTACTGCATCAACAATGATAATTTTTTCAGACATAAAACACTAGGATTGTTGTAATTATTATAATTAACCATAAGGTAACAGCAAAAATAATGGGCTGAATAGAAAGCTCCTTAAGTGTATTGAGTTTAAACTGAGAACCAATAAAAAATAGTCCAAGTAAAAACAAAGTGTTGCTAATCTTTTTTATGATAATGTGGATATCCTGGTTTAAATCAATAAATGTTCCTAATAAGACAAATATTAGAAAAAAAATAATAAAGTAAGGAAAATTATATTTTGCCTCCTTATTTTTAAAATAAAGGCTGAAACATATAATCACTGGAATGATCCATAAGGTCCTACCTAATTTAATAACACTCGCATACATTACTGAATCATCTCCATAAATGCTTGCGGCACCTAAAACAGAGGCTGTGTCATGAATTGTTAATGCAGCAAATATTCCAAACTCTTTTTCTGACATACCAAAATATTGACCAATGAGAGGAAAAAAAATAATAGCCAACAAATTAAGTAAGAAAATAAGACTGATTGAAGATACCAGCTCTTCCGTCTTAGATTGAATAACCGGAGCTAGTGATGCTATAGCGGTCCCACCACAAATAGCTGTCCCAGCAACCAGAAGGATCAGGTGTTTCTTAGAAACTTTTAAGACTCTTCCAAGAAGAAATCCAACAAAGAAAACCATCAAGACATAGAATGAGACAAGAGGTAAATAGTTTGCACTAATTTCCGAAACAGAATCTACGCTGATCGTTACACCTAATAAAATGATTCCAGCTTTCAAAAAATTAGCACCATTGATCTTAGTTGAAGTTAAGGAGTATTTTTCTTTTATTACAGAAAAGAAAATACCTAATAGTAGGCTGATAGCTGCCTGATCTATAACAAGAGACAACGTGATAAATATAGCCAACAATAAATAAGTCATTATAAAAGTTTCTTTTGCTACTATTTTGTTACAGAAAAATGAAAGCCCTATATTACAAGGGCTTCACAGGTTCTGGCGGAGTGGACGGGACTCGAACCCGCGACCTCCTGCGTGACAGGCAGGCATTCTAACCAAACTGAACTACCACTCCTCTACTTAATTATTATCAAGATTATAGAACCATCCGCAATTATACTTTGAATTTAATTACAAATAAGTGAAAAAATCTATGGACTGTTTGTTAAAAAATAGAGTGGTGGGTGCTGACGGGATCGAACCGCCGACATTCGCCTTGTAAGGGCGACGCTCTACCAGCTGAGCTAAGCACCCGTGTGCAACCTCTAATAATTTATCAAATCCTTATTTATAACAAGTTCAACTACTCATTCAACTCGCGATGATACATCATCTGTTAGTCTGTTTCACTATCAGAGAGGACAAACGAAAAGAGGACTGTGTTCACCTGAGTGAACCCAATCCTCTTATTTATAGCCTTGTTACTATCTGTTAGTTACAAGCGGCTTTTAAGGCTTTGCCAGCTTTAAACTTTGGCACATTACTTGCATTAATCCAAATGCTCTCACCTGTAGCTGGATTTCGACCCTGTCTTGCAGCTCGATGGCTAACTGAAAATGTTCCAAAACCAACGAGTGAAACAGAACCACCGCCGCCTAATTCGCCGGCGATTGCAGAAGTAACAGCATCAACTGCTCTCCCTGCATCTGCTTTTGAAGAACCTGTACTTGCTGCTACTGCATCAATAAGATCACCTTTATTCATTATTTTTTCCTTTTAGATTGAGTTTATTTTTCAATTCATCAATATTGTCGACAACACCAATGAATCCCTTCGTCTCACTTTGTTAAGAGTATTAGACATACAAGTTATACCAAGCGTGTGAAAGCCTTGTCAACAAAGGCTTTCAATTATTTTCTAGATTTTAATGTGGTAAATTTGATTCAAGCGAAGATTTTTTAGTTACAGAGGTCCTCTCCACCTCCATTTTTTCTTTCTCTTCTGAGCTTATGTTTGGCATTTTCTCCAAAGCAATTTCTAAAACTTCATCAATCCATTTAACCGGTATGATGGTCAATTTTTCTTTTATATTCTTTGGGATCTCAACTAAATTTTTAGAATTTTCATCAGGAATAATTACAGTTGAGATGCCTCCCCGATGGGCAGCTAGCAATTTCTCCTTTAATCCTCCAATTGGCAACACTTCACC
>CAXGBD010000013.1:0-23430 GCA_964008355.1 uncultured Gammaproteobacteria bacterium
CTTTGTACAGCTACTCCAGCATTGGGTCTTCTCAAGTCTGCATAGCCTTGATTCAGGCCATCTTTAATATGGATGCTTTGGGTGCTCCCCATGGTATTGGAGGACTCCGTTTTATGACCAATTTTTTCTAAAATAGCCATCACATCTGAGCTGGCAGTCGACTCGTAATCTAAATCCTCTTCTGGCCAGCTTTTGCTTATTCTTGGCAACATCGTGGCTTCCCCTATATGGAGACCAAAATCAATCACTCCGGTAATCACCCTCAGCACAGCAGCAGGTATATTGACTCCGCCAGGTGAGCCTGTGATTAACATTAACTTGCCTTTGTTGTTAAAAGCAATAACCGGTGTCATCGTGGTCATCGGTCTTTTAGCAGAGTCAAATCTGTTGGCCAGACTGGCTGCTCTGCCCCTTACCGATTTATCCCCATAGCGATAAGCAAAATTATTCATATGATTGTTCATCAAAATCCCAGTACCAGGAATGGTTACACCGGATCCAAACGAATAACCCAAGGTGTAAGTATTGGACACTGCATTTCCGTCTTCATCAATAATGGAAAAATGGGTAGTATCCTTGCTTTCCTCAAAATAAAATTTTGGAGAAAGTGACTTAGTGGAAGTAGCGGACTTAAAACTGATTGTTTTTGCCAATTCTCTTGCTCTTTTTTTCGAAATGATCTTCCCTACTGGAACATCAGAGAAATCAGGATCACCGATATACCTTGAGCGGTCTACATGCCCTCTTCTGAGCGCTTCTGCCAAGAGATGGTAAGTTGCAGAAGAGTTTGATTTATATTTAGCCAGATTAAAGTTTTCAAGAATATTGAGTGCATCCAGAACGACTATTGCACCTCCTGATGGAGGGCGTGGGGCATAAATACGATTTCCCCTATACACCGTTAGGATAGGATCAGAGAATTTTGGTTTATAATTTTGCAGATCTTCCAATGAAATATAACCTTTATTTTTTTTCATGGCTTCCACGATCTTTTTAGCCGTCTCCCCTTGATAGAAACCCTTGGCTCCCTCTTCTGATATTCTTTCCAATGTTTGAGCTAAATCGGGTCTTTTGAGTATTGTGTTTTCTTTCATTGCAGACCCCCCCTCAAAAAATATTTTTCTCGATTCAGGATCATTTTTGAGCTGTGATGAATCTGTCAGTGCCATATGCAGATCATAGGAAACCTTAATGCCATTCTTGGCTTGTTCAATGGCAGGCTGTAGTACTTCCTTTAGGGGTAAACGACCAAAATTAGAATGGGCTTCAATCAGACCGGCGACGGTGCCTGGAATGGTGGATGCTTTATATCCATAACGAACAAGATCTCTATCAGCTTTTTTGTAACCCTTTGGTAATTCAACACCAAATAAATCTCTGGTAGTGGCATGCTTGGGTGATGATCCAAGATAATCTATTGCATAAATTTCATCTTTTTCTTTCAGATAGACCAACATAAACCCAGCGCCCCCTAAATTGCCAGCTCTGGGCAATGTTACTGCCAATGAAAATCCAACAGCCACCGCTGCATCGATTGCATTACCTCCTTTATTGAGGATCTCTATTCCAATCTTGGAAGAATCGATATTTTGTGAAACAACCATGCCTCTTTGACTTAATGTCGGATGATAGGGTGACGGGTAGTCAATATAGGAATACTGACCCCACGCATTGAAAGAAATAATTAGAACAAATAAAAATCTATAAAACATCAATTCCTACCAATAATAACTGAACTGGAAGTGTAACTTGCTCTTTTTCTCTTTTCTACCAGTTGTCTCTAAAGCTCACTTCGTCAATGGCATTTATACTATAAAAAAAAGGGAGCCTAAGCTCCCTTTTTTTGTTTTGCTAAACTACTTAGAGAGATACCCTGAAGTCTACGTAAAAGTTTCTTCCTAAGTCTTGGTGAGCATCTGCAAAAAAGCCATAGTATCTGTCTGCAGTTGGTGCTCTCTCATCGGCTAAATTCTTAACAGCAAATCTTATCCTTGCTGCAGAATTCTTCAAATTAAAACGGTAATCGACGGTAAGATCCATTACTGTCATGGAAGGAATCACAAAACGAGTACCATCAGAAAGCGTGAGGCTACTCTGGTAAAAAGAACCTTTTCTCAAACCAGTAAGTGTAGTGCCCCATGGACCTTTGTTCCATGAAAGTCGTAGTCTGTGTTTCTCGTCGTAATTGCCATTAGTTCCAAGCAAGTCACCAAACCCATCGATTGGTATATCTGCTGGAATTGCACCTGATGCTTGTTGGGCTGCCATCGCAGAGAATTCTCCTCCAGGAACTTGCTCGAACTTATCTATGTAGCTGCCAATATAGCGAATTCCAAAATCACCGAAATCAGTATCAACGTCATAGTAAATCCCGATGTCGTATCCTTCTATGGTTCTTGTGGCTAAGTTTAGATACTCATCAGCAACATACTTAATAACACCAAACGGACATACGCCAGCAGTAGCAAAATAGCCATCTTCAATATCACCTGAATCAGGTGCTTCTCTGACAACCGCTGGGTTGCCAACAAAAGTGTCACAATTGTTCGTACCGTTTGCCCATCTCAACATCATGTCATTCACCGTATGGTTATTTCTGCCAAACAAACCTATAGTGTTTTCTTTTTCAATAGTCCAATAATCAGCTGTGATTACCAAGCCATCAACAGGAGTAATAACAAATCCAACGGAGGTATTATCCGACTCTTCAGACTTAAGATTTTCAGCTCCTGATGCTTGTCTCTGCATGGAATAACGAGAATCCAAAGTTGAGCTGGATGTGGATATCCCATTTGCTTGTTGTAATCGATAGAAGCTGTAATCATTTCTGGTTCCAGTTCTCACAACTATTTTTTCATTGACCTGAATTATGTTTGGAGCCCTGTAGGCTGTTGAAACTGAACCTCTGAATAACAACCAATCAGTGATATTCCACCCGACAGCAAATTTTCCAACCATAGCGCTTTCCACGTCTGTGGAATCTTCGTATCTTAGAGCAATCTGTGCATTGGCGGTTGCTGCTATAGGTATTTGTAATTCAGTAAAAATGGATTTTACACGGTGTTCACCCGAAACATCACCTGTAGGACTTGAGTTCAAAACATCTGAAACCAGGGGATAGGTATCACCTTCGTAATCTGTGTAAATGATGGTTCCATCGAGTCTGGGATCCCTATCATCCACAACCTTTTCGTATCTATACTCAAAACCTACTAATAGACCCAGAGGACCAGCAGGAAGGTCTGCGATTTCATTATTTGAAGCTTTAAAATCTAGCATTCTAAGCTCACTCGAACCTTTTCTATAGACATCAATAACCGCTTGATCAAGATTTGAATCCACACCAGCACTAAAAGGGTTATAGGCAGCTGGGGTAGAATCCCAGAGTGCTGCTTTGATTAGATTGTTTGACAATCTATTGCCAGTAACATCATCTGAGGTCGCTTTGGATGTCAAAAAAGCTGTTTCCCAATCCCAGTCTCCACTCGAACCTCTGAGGCCCTGTAAAAACCTGTGGGTGCGTTTCTTGACATCAACTTTTCTATAGATTTCGGCATAGCGGTAGTTATCAATATACAACTCCTTTCCAGCAAAAAGTGCCGTACCGTCAGCAAGTGTCATTTGATTCAGCCAATAATTATCAGGACCGACTCTGTGCTTTGAGGAAGAGAAAGCATATGAGGGATGCCGAGTTAGATTTGAAGCAGACTCATAGAATCCAATCTCAGTGAATGCTTCGTTGCCGTTGTCAAGTTCATGATTGATGAAGATAAAAACGTTTTCCCTTTTTAGTTCTGATCTGTAATCCGTATCTCCCCATAGGTTGAACCGTTCTACACCATTGCCATCTTGTGCAATACAAGTACCATAACCGGTGTCAAATACTTCCCCATTCTGGCTTGAACGATTGTTGCAACGTGGATCTCCGAGTGGAAAAACTTCGAACTCACCATTCGAATCGGTAAAAACATGATTGTATGGATGACTGCTACCGTGTTCACTGCTTTTCACCATATCAAATTGACCATACAGATTATTAGTACTGAGGTTCCTAAAGCTTGTACTTCCAGCCCAAGGATTACCATCATCTAGACAGCGCCCCTCGTCTTCCACTCCCTCGGGTAAGTCGCAAGTGGTCCATTTTCTGTGATCTGAATCACCCCATCTTGGGTCTTCAGCAGCCAAGATCCTCTCTCTATCGTAGTAATTGACGAAGATACTGACATTGCTTGCACCGTCATTGAAGTCTTTGCCATATTTGGCAGTGAAGGTTGTATCGTTAGCATCAAAGTGGTCGTAGGAATTTGTTTTTATTCTAAAGACAAACCCTTCATAATCTTGTTGCAAAACGTTGTTAACAACTCCAGCCACAGCATCTGCGCCGTAAATAGCTGATGCACCATCCCTTAGTATTTCCATCCTTTCAATACCGTATACAGGAACCAAGTTGGAGTTCACTGTCATTGTTGGAACGTAATCTCCACCGATTAATTCAGTTTGATATCCTGGCGAGTTAACCAATCTTCTTCCGTTTAACAAGGTTAGAGTGTTGCCAACACCCATATTTCTCAGATTGTAGGCACCCATATCACCTCTGGCTGAGTTCACTCCTCCAGAGGCATTCTCAGTTTCATTAAATAGATTCATGCCATTTTCAACCACGTTCTCAAGCAGTTCGTCTCCGCCATCCACTCCAAGACTATCTATATCAGTGAATTCCAAAACCGATACTGGTAATGCACCAGTAATTTTGGCGCCTTTGATCTGACTACCGGTTACAGTAATCTCTTCTATATTAGTAGAGCCCGCTTGATCATCTTGTGCTTGCACAGAAAGAAAAGTAACTAAAAGTAGACCTATAACTGCTAAATTAAAAAACAGTTTAGAATTAATAATCTTCATTTATTCATCCCCCAAATAAAAAATATTAGATAATTATCATATAACTATATCTGATTAATCAGGACATTGTCTTATTTCTGGTGCTTCAAAACAAGTAAAATGAGAATGATTATTAAATAGTTCTCATAAAGTAATGGAGGATTTAGGATAGACTTTGTCCAGTGGGTCTGGATATACTCAATCAAATTCCATGATGACCATAGCGATTAAGGGAAATACTTCTAAATTATTATTAATAAGGAATGAAACAGAACAGTCAAAAAAATAAAAAAAACCTAGGCTTTATTTTTGGTCTTTTAGGGGCAATTATTGTGCTCTTGTTACCCAATCCTGAATCTTTATCCATTGAAGCCCAAAGAGCGGCTGCAGTATTTGTCTGGATGGGAGTTTGGTGGGCTACCGAGGCAGTACCCATTGCTGTGACCGCACTAATACCTTTGGTTTGTTTTCCCTTACTGGGTGTCCTAGACATAGAATCAACAGCTGCTCCTTATGCAAATAAAAATATTTACCTTTTCTTGGGAGGTTTTTTCTTATCGATAGCGATACAAAAATCAAACTTACACAAAAGAATTGCATTAAATATTCTCAAGTACACCGGGACAGGTGGTAAATCAATCATCGGTGGTTTTATGTTAAGTGCCGGTTTACTGAGCATGTGGATCATGAATACCTCTACTACCATCATGCTTCTACCAATAGGCTTGGCAATCATTGCGGTTGTTAAAGAATCAATGGGTAATCTAAGTAAAACAGACAAAGTCAATTTCCAAGTGGCCCTTTTGCTTGGGATCGCTTATGGGGCCAATATTGGAGGTATGGCAACTTTGATTGGAACAGCACCTAATATGGCATTAAATGGGTTCATGGAAGACAATTATAATGTCTCTATTTCGTTTTTAGACTGGATGAAAGTTGGGCTCCCCTTGAGTATGATACTGCTCCCAATAACTTGGTGGACTTTGACCACAGTGAGCTTTCCAGTGAGCTTTAAGTCCTCATTTGAAACCCAGAGAACCATTGAGAATATGAGACTAGATTTAGGAACCATAAAAACACCCGAGAAAAGAGTGTTTATTATTTTTGTTATCACAGCACTCCTTTGGGTTTTTAGATCACCTTCAGACAGCTGGGGCATTAATAAAATTCCTGGATTAGAAGGCCTCACTGACCCTGGAATTGCTATGTTGTGTGGTTTAATGCTGTTCCTAACACCAAATGGTGACAACACACACAGAAACCTTCTGGAGTGGAAAGATGCCCAAGAAGGAATCCCTTGGGGAATCTTGATACTCTTTGGAGGAGGTCTTAGTTTAGCTTTTGCAGCACAAAGCACAGGATTAGCGGAATGGTTGGGTAGTTTAGTGCCAGGGGGATTAAACACCATTGTGCTAGTTTTTATTTTTACAACCCTTGTTATTTTTCTCACAGAATTAACTTCGAATCTTGCAACCACAGCAACTTTTCTTCCAATAGTGGCAGCGATTGCACTGCAATTTGATTTCAACCCGTTGTTACTGACCGCCTCTGTTGCATTGGCAGCAAGTTGTGCTTTTATGTTGCCAGTAGCCACTCCACCCAATGCCATTGTGTTTGGATCAGAACTGATTTCGGTTCCTCAAATGATGAAAGCGGGTATTTTGATCAATCTGATTGCCATCATTCTAGTGTCATTGGTTGGGATCTATCTTATACCTGCTTTTTTAATCTAGTGTCTTGCGAGGATAGTAAGTTAAGGCTATGAAAAATATTTGTGTATTTGCAGGATCTAGTGTTGGCAAACGAGAAAGCTACAGCAAAGCAGCCAAAGATCTTGCCCAAGCTATCATTGAAAATGGTCATCGTATCGTTTATGGCGGTGGTAGTAACGGACTCATGGGAATTTTAGGTGATGTCGCCACTGAAATGGGTGGGCATGTTACCGGAATTATTACAGAACAGCTCAATGCTGTGGAAGTGGGTCATAAAAGGTTAAGCGAATTAGTCATAGTCAAAACCATGCACGATCGAAAAAGAATAATGGCCGAACGATCTGATTCGGTTATTTGCCTACCCGGTGGTGTTGGAACATGGGAAGAATTTTTTGAGTCACTGACATGGAACCAACTGGGTTTGCAATCGAAACCGATTGTACTGCTCAACATAGAAGACTATTATTCAACACTGGCAGAATTCATTGAACACTCTGTTTTGGAAGGATTTCTTCCTCGATCAACTGCAAGTGAGCTCATATTTGTTGACTCAATTCCAGCAGCAATAGAACATATTGAAAATTACATACCAAAAGATAAATCAAATTGGTTCAAACGTTTACAGGAATAATCCCAGCTCTTTGATATTAATTGCTAGCCTCTCTTGCCTGGAAAGAACACATTAGTGGATTTAGTGTATTCTTCATAGCCGGGTCGCTTTCTTGTCTGAGACTTCTCCAATATGCCTATGGTGAGTTTCAGGAAAATAAAAACCATTAAAATGGGCCCAATAACTCCCCAAATGTAACCTGAATTCAGTGAAATGATAAAGAAAGCAAACCATTGCAATGCATCACCAAAGTAATTGGGATGCCTGGAATAACGCCAGAGTCCTGTCTTTAATATTTTATTACTGTTCGTAGCATTGGAGCGGAACTTAGTTAGTTGCATATCAGTAATTGCTTCAATTCCAAATCCGATAGCCCAAACTAACAGACCAAAATAGTCCAAGAAACTCATCCCAAACTGCCCCGGATAATAATGGACCAATACAATCGGAGTCATCAAGAGCATTTGCAAAAAACCCTGAAACATAAAAACTCTTATATAGCTGAGAAATCTCCAGTTTGATGATGCTCGTTCTCTCATTTTTACATATCGTAGATCTTCTCCTTTGCCCAAATTCCTAATCGCAAGGTGAATCGATAAACGCAGACCCCAGATCGTCACCATGATGTTAATCAGCCATTGGCTTGTGGTTATTGTAGTCTCATTGAAGAATAGATTAATGATTAAACCAGTCCAAGACATAATGACAAATCCAAAACCCCAATAAATATCAATGATGCTGGCATCTTTGATTTTTAAACTAATCAACCACAACATAGTCAAACATATCCAATTGACTAATATGAGATAACTAAGCATATGCAGAATAGACATTGCTCTAGGGTCTCCTAATATTATCAATCATCAAATCAACTTCAGTTGGAGGCTTTGGGGTCATCAATGAGACCAAGGTACCAATAATTACATTCAATAACATTCCAATGAAACCAATACCTTCTGGTGAAATACCCCAAAGCCAATAATCAGGTAGGTTCAACTCAGGATGAATGAATTTAAAATAAATAATGTAGGTCAAGGTAAAAATTAAACCAGAGAGCATACCCGTGATAGCTCCTTCCTTATTCATCGTCTTTGAAAAAATTCCCAGAAAAATCACTGGGAAAAGAGTTGATGCTGCCAATCCAAATGCAAAGGCAACTACCTGAGCAACAAATGCAGGTGGGTAAATGCCAAATAACCCTGCGATGATGACCGAAAATAATACCGAAATTCGAGCAAACATTAGCTCTTTTTTTTCTGAAATATTTCGTGCAAAAGTTTGTTTGATTAAATCGTGTGAAACCGCAGTAGAAATGACCAATAACAAGCCCGCTGCAGTTGAAAGTGCTGCCGCTAGGGCTCCAGCTGCTACCAAAGCGATAATCCATGGAGGTAATTGAGCAATTTCTGGATTAGCAAGCACAATGATATCCCTATCAATATATACTTCGTTTGTATTATTAGGATTCTTTTGGTTACTAAGACTTCTCTCTCCATAAAATCCACGGGTATTGTTATAAATCGGTTTGATTGGTTGCAAGGCATTGCCTTTTGCATGCTGAATCTTGCCATCATTGTTCTTATCTTGCCAAGCGATTAGTCCAATCTCTTCCCAGTTTTTAAACCAATCTGGCGCTTCTATATAACTGACATTATGAGTGGATTCGAACAGATTCAATCTTGCAAAAGAAGCTACTGCTGGGGCAGTAGTATATAAAATTGCAATAAAGACCAAAGCATATCCAGCAGATCTTCTAGCTGCCCCAACATCAGGGACCGTAAAAAATCGAACAATAACATGTGGCAATCCAGCAGTTCCCAGCATCAATGCTGCAGTGATACAAAATACATCAATGGTAGATTTAGATCCTGATGTGTATGCGTCAAAACCAAGTTGGATCATTAACCCATCCAGTTTTTGCAGTAGGTACATAGGGCTATCCACCAATTGATCGCCAAAACCAATTTGTGGTATTGGATTTCCCGTAATCATGATAGAAATAAAGATAGCTGGAACTAGGTACGCAAAAATCAACACGCAATATTGTGCGACTTGCGTATAAGTAATGCCTTTCATTCCTCCTAACACTGCATAGATTAGAACAATGACCATGCCAATCAAAACGCCTGAGTTGATATCGACTTCTAAAAATCTTGAAAAAACTATACCCACGCCTCTCATTTGGCCTGCAACATAGGTGAAAGAAATTATGACCAAACAGATAACAGCGACGACTCTTGCAATATTTGAATAATAACGAGAACCAATGAAATCAGGTACTGTAAATCGTCCAAATTTTCTTAAATATGGGGCAAGAAGCAATGCCAGTAAAACATAACCCCCTGTCCATCCCATTAAATAGACTGATCCATCTCTCCCCAAGAATGAAATCAACCCGGCCATTGATATAAAAGAAGCAGCAGACATCCAATCTGCAGCTGTTGCCATACCGTTTGCTACAGGATGAACTCCTTTCCCTGCCACATAAAATTCGCTGGTAGATCCTGCACGTGACCAAATTGCAATGCCGATATAAATTGCAAATGAAATGCCAACAAAACAATAGGTTAAAAATTGGACTGACAACTTTTACTCCTCTGAGGATTTATCATTGCGAGTGGCTTCATCTAATTTTTTCATTCGATGGATATAAATAAAAATCAGTATGACAAAAATATAAATACTGCCTTGCTGGGCAAACCAAAATCCAAGTTTGAATCCAAAAAAATGAAATTGATCAAGAAAATCAACGAATAAAATTCCACAACCAAAGGAAACAGTGAACCAGATTAATAATAAAACTGAGACGAGTCGAATATTAGCTTTCCAGTAGTCATTTTGTTTCCTCTCCTGCATAGCAATTAATTCTATAAGTTAATCACCATCAACTCACGTAATGCATTAATCGCTTTTAGGGGACGCACAAAGACTCTGATTTCGATCAGTTGTTGTGATTCATTCCAAGTTAAAAAATCAATGCCATTAATGTACAAATCATTGACTTTTGCTTCGAAAATCAAGCAGGCTTGATTGCCATCAATCAACTCGCTTACGTAGGTAAAATTAGAGTTCGTAAAAACAATATTGGCAGCATTTAAATATTTCACTACCATCATTTTTCCTTGAATTGGACTGTAAATGACAGGTGAGAAAAAAGTGACCTCATCATCCAAAAGGGATTCATCGAGTGTTTGATTGGCAACACAATGGTGCCAGAGATCGAGTGCACTAGTCATCGTGATTATGAGTTATTTGTTTTAAGATTTCTTCTGATGATATATGCGATATAAACTATGATCACAACATACATACAGCCAGCAAATACACCGGCTGCAAGTTCTCGGGCAGATGGATCAATCAATGCAGCAACTAGATCACTTAATGCGTTGCCAATGAGTGCTCCAAACAGACCGCCAATAACTCCTTTACCGCCAAGCTTTTGTTCTAGATCAATACCAAAAATAGTAATCAAAGCCAGGATGCCGTTGTCAACTAGACCAAAAATATCACCATCAAGAAATAAATGCCCATCAAATGACACTACAGACTCCTCAATAACAATTGAATTTTATAAGGCATTTTGACCTCTCTCTCCTGTTCTTATTCTTGTAACTTCTTCTAGGTCTGTGACAAATATTTTTCCGTCTCCAATCTTCCCAGTAGAAGCTGATGCTTCGATGGCTTCGATCACTTGCTCTAAGATGTCCGCTGAAACAGCAATTTCTAATTTCACTTTAGGCAATAAATCCACTTTGTATTCTGCACCTCTATAGAGTTCGCTATGACCTTTCTGACGGCCATAGCCTTTGACCTCTGTCACGGTTATTCCTTGAATACCAATCTCGGCTAAACTGCCCTTTACCTCCTCTAACTTAAAAGGCTTAATGATTGCAGTGACTAGTTTCATTGGTATCTCTCCTGATACGATTTAAATCCAAAAAAAATAAAATTCTTCGACTCGAACATTAACATATCTCATTTAACAATAATAAAAATACAACAATGTTAGTACCTGAAATGTTTGGTTTCCTCACCTGATTTTTCAATCTCAGTCATGGCATTAATCCCTATCTCTAAATGGGTCTGAAGCCATTTTTTGGTAACTGATCGATCTGATTTCTCTGTCTTAATTCCATCAGGGGTAACGGGAACGTCGGAAACCAATAACAATGCACCGTGGGCAATTTGATTGTAGTGACCGACAATAAAAATCGTAGCTGTTTCCATATCAATCGCAATCGCTGTAGTTTCTTTCAATTTAGCTTTAAACGCTTCATCATGTTCCCAGACCCTTCTGTTAGTCGTGTAGATGACTCCAGTTCGGTATTCCAAATTCATTTCAACAACTTTCTCAGATACAAATTTATGCAATTTAAAGGAAGGCAATGCTGGAATTTCAGGAGAAAAATAGTCATCGCTGGTGCCCTCACCTCGAATGGCAGCGATGGGAAGTATGAGGTGACCAAGATCTGAAGAAGCTTTTAAGCCACCGCACTTTCCCAAAAACAATACACCCTTAGGTGCTCTTGCTGTCAAAAGATCCATAATAATGGCTGCATTGGGTGATCCTATCCCAAAATTGACTATGCTGAGACCAGCAGAATTTGTTGCTGCCTGCATAGGTCTATGCTCTCCTTTGATGTCGCAATCAAACATCTCTGCAAAACGAAGGACATAATCACTAAAATTGGTCAATAGAATATATTCCCCAAATTCATCAATTTCCATTCCAGTGTACCTAGGGAGCCAATCTTTAGTGATTGAAAGACGTTCTTGTTTAGATTCCATGTGGCTAGCTTCTCAATTTGCTCTAATATTATCAAGATCCATTTCATAATCATCTATTTCATTTCCACTGAATAATACGTATCCTTGACTACTAATTTCATTTGATAATACCTCCAATTGGAGGTCAAAGTTGCTTATGAAAAAACTACTATTCCTCTGCCTTTGCTCAATGAGCATCAACCTTTTTGCACATCCTATTGATCAAAGCAAAGGTTCCTTTGAAGATAAATTCCGTCAACTCGATGAGATTTTCCCAGATCCCAATCAATACAGAGCAGCCACAGGAGAACCAACCAAACTGTATTGGCAACAACAGGCAGACTATAAAATAGAAGTTGAACTTTTTGAAAATCAACGAAGTTTAAAAGGATCTGAAACCATTACTTATAAGAATAATTCTCCACTTGTTCTGAACTATATTTGGATTCAATTGGATCAAAATATTTTTAAGAAAGACTCAATTAGTAATTTGGCTAAAACCTTTTCTAGCACTGAGAAAATTAGCTTTGGTCAACTGAAAAACACTAATTTCATGGAAAAATTTGAAGGGGGAATGAGAAATATACATATACATATCAATGGTGATGACGCCCAATTTACTACTGTTGGAACAATGTTGCGTATTGATCTTGCTGAGCCTCTTGAAGAACAAGAAAATCTGGAGATTGAAATTGATTGGGAATACAACATTCCTGACGCAACCTCTGTTCGTGCTCGGAATGGTTATGAATCATTTGAAGACGGGAATGATATTTTTTTAATTGCACAATGGTACCCCAGAGTGGTTGCATTCAGTGATTATGAAGGTTGGCATAACAAAGAATTTATAGGCACTGGTGAGTTTACGCTTGAATTTGGTGCATTTGAAGTTGCAATAACAGTTCCTGCTGACCACATTGTTTCATCAACTGGAACCTTACAAAACGACAATAAAGTATTATCCCAAACTCAAAGAGACCGACTTAAAAAAGCTGCAACCATGGATAAAGCTTCTTTTATTGTCACCCCAGATGAAGCACTACAAAATGAATCTAGTCGATCAGAAAAAAAGAAAACTTGGCTTTTTAAGGCTGAGAATGTCCGTGATTTTGCTTGGGCATCATCTAGAAAATTTATATGGGATGCGGCTGGTTATCGCCAAGACTCAAAAGACTATCCTTTGGTGATGGCCATGTCATTCTATCCCAAAGAAGGCGAACCGCTTTGGTCCAAATACTCAACCGAAGCTGTAATGCATACTATGAAAGTCTATTCGAAATACACCTTTGACTATCCCTACCCAACTGCTCAAAGCGTTAATGGACCCGTGGGTGGCATGGAATATCCGATGATTACTTTTAATGGACCAAGAGCCGACTTAGAAGAAGATGGTTCTCGAACTTATTCGAGAGGTGAAAAGGAATTCCTAATCGGTGTTGTGATTCATGAAATTGGCCATAGCTATTTCCCAATGATAGTTAACACAGATGAACGGCAATGGACTTGGATGGATGAGGGTTTTAATACGTTTTTACAATTTTTAGCCGAACAGGAATGGGACATTAATTATCGTTCTGATCGTGGAGAGGCGCGTTGGATAACCGGTTATATGCTGAACAAGAAACAAGTACCCATCATGACCAATTCAGAATCGCTATTGCAGCGTGGAAATAATGCCTATGGGAAACCAGCAACCGCTCTTGCCATTCTCAGAGAAACCATTTTAGGAAGAGAGTTGTTTGATTTTGCTTTTCGCGAATATGCTACCCGATGGCAATTTAAACGTCCTACTCCTTATGATTTCTTCAGAACCATGGAAGAGGCATCAGGAGTCGATCTTGATTGGTTTTGGAAAGGCTGGTTCTTCACCACTGATCATGTTGACATTGCGATCAATAAGATTTATGAAGCAAGCTTGGATACATTGAATCCTGAGGTTGATCTAGCTAGAGATCGCGAAGAAAAAAACCAAGAACCACCAACCCTGGCAGATTTAAGAAATACTGAGGAAGGCATTATCACCAGAGTAGAGGAAAGACCTGAGTTGCTGGACATTTATGATGAATACGATGAATTCACAGCTGGCGATAAAGAACTAAAACAATACGAAAGAAGCATGAAAGGTTTGACAGACCCCAATGCCAGTGACCCTGATTGGAAGAGTAAGACTCTGGAAGAGGCTTTATCGAAAAATGAGAACTACTACATTCTTGAGTTTAGCAATTTGGGTGGGTTGGTCATGCCCATTCCACTAGAAATTAATTTTGAAGATGACAGTAAAGAGTTGCTGCAAATACCAGTAGAAATCTGGCGCAAAGAACCTAGTAAAACCAAATGGCTAAAACAAACACCCAAAAAGATCACCTCCGTTGTTTTAGATCCATATTGGGAAATTGCTGATACTAATATTGAAAATAACTACTATCCAAGACGTATGATCCCTGCCAGGCTCAAGCCAAACTTAGATAAAAGGTACGAAGGAGGAAAGAATCTGATGAGCGATCTGCTCAAAAGAAACAAAGAAATTACATCTCACCAACAGGAGAATCAGCAATGACTCAAGAAGAAAGTATTTATAAATACCAGTGCAGGAACAATAGTGGTGAGATGCAATCACTCTCAGGATTTTCTGGGCAGGTATTATTGATTGTCAACACAGCAAGTAAATGTGGATTAACCCCACAATACCAGGGACTAGAAACCCTGCATCAAACTTACAAGGATCAGGGTTTTTCTGTACTGGGATTCCCCTGCAATCAATTTGGCAACCAAGAACCGGGAACTGATGAAGAAATTCAGACATTTTGTTCTACCAATTTTCAAGTAACCTTTCCTGTATTTGCTAAAGTTGAGGTGAATGGAATGGGTGCAGACCCTTTGTACCAATTCCTAACTAATAAAAAACCGGGTTTAATGGGCAGTAAAAAGATTAAATGGAATTTTACCAAGTTCCTCATCAATAAAAACGGTCAGCCTATCGAAAGATTCTCGCCCACAACAACACCTGAAAAAATCACAGAAAAAATTGAGAACGCCCTGTCCTAATTTTCTATAAGTCAATGCCTGCCTATTTTGTTGTTCGATGTACTTACGGTGACATGGATCATTATCATCGATATGAAAAACTTGCTGGTCGGGCCATTACAGAATTTAATGGTAGATTTTTAATTACAGGCAAAGGTGAAACAGTTCAAAAAGAATCAGGAAAACACAAGAAAACAGTTGTGGTGGAATTTGATTCCATGGAAACAGCTTTAACTTGTTATCACAGTCAAACATATCAACAAGCGCTTAAAGAAATTGCCTTATCGGCGGAGCGAGACTTTGTCATAGTAGAAGGTTTATAGAGTTAGAATCAGGTCTTTTAACGCGTCAGATTAATCAGGTTGCCTTATCATTCATTTCTCTCAATCTCTCTATTTTGATCTCTGATGAGCTGATATCTTCTCTGAATTCTGTCTCTGAAATACCAGTGAAGCGGTTCTTGAATGCTTCAGGAATTAGGAAATCATTGAGGGTCATGAAGTGTGATCCTATTTGTCTACCAAAAACCATGAATCGTATGTCGTTTGCAATCAATGCTTGCAGTCTTGATTGCATAGCCTGATCGTTGCCATAGAATTTTGGATCGAAGAGGCGTAATAATGTATCCATACCTAGTATGAAGGTTGATTGCTTAAAGATTAGTGCTTTTTCATCAAACATTGGTGCGTTAGTTAATACCCAGTTCTGCTCCAATCTGAACTGATCCAATGTTTTCTCAATTTCAGAGTAGCTCAATAAATTTTTCTCAACATTAAAAATTGAAATCTCAAAGGTAACAGGGATCCCAATTGTTTCTTCTGCGATCTTTTGGATAGTCAAATGACCTTCATGTAGTGGCTGAAAGGTGCCGGGGAAAATGAGCCTGGTGGGTGACTCAGAATTAGCAATATAGTTGATGCTCCGGTCCTCAAGAGCTTGCCATTCTATGATTCTCCTGGGCATAAGTGGTATTCTCCGTCTAGGCTCATAACAAGAATAGCGATGTCTCTGTTATTCTTTTGATTTTAAGATTTAATTGTATTTGTAAATGTGTATTTTAAACTCTTTAACAGCAGAACTAAAAAAAATTCAATGAAACAGCAACTATTGAAGACTTAGACAAGAAATTATTCTGATCGTGTATAAAAAAAGCATACTCTTTTTCTTATTATCTTTTAGTCACTTGATAACAGCAGAAGAATGGTCTGCACACATATACCCTCCCAATGGGGATGATAGATACATTGGTCGATTTGAAACACAAAAAGATTGTGAGGCTAAAGCTGAATGCTATATCCAAAAAGCCAATAGAGGACATTTATTGGGCGTTCTTTTTGCCAACAAAATAGAATCAGGATCATATCTATGCAGCATATCAGCAAATAACGAAACCGAAGCCCAAGCCAAGGAAGCAAAAAAATGGATCGGTAAATTCATTTTTGGATTAACCGATGAAAGTTGCTCACTTTGATGGGTCAGATCTAGAATGCTCGAAGCTACTAAAGTTGCTGTGCTAAACTGAATAAAAGTAGTTATCTCAGGAGACAATAATATGAAATTAAAATTATTAACCCTCTTCTTTCTTATTTTTTCATTAGTCATTTCAGATCTTAGTGCCAAGGCTCATGATAAGGACAAAGAATTCATAGGTGCTGTGAGTGGTTATGAAGGTCGGGAAGATCAATTAGGACGTTCTATGGCTGTAGTTCTAAAGACTTTAAATGAAACTAAACCCTATCAACATGACATCAATGATGCCATAGTGAAGATGATCCTAACTACGATCCAGTTTGCCAAAAATAATGGCATGATTGATGAACTAATTGCCAATGAGGTGGAGGTAACCAAACCACTTCTAGAAAGAGTCAGGAAGAATTATTTAAAAACAGGGAAATTGGATACTGTTCTGGTTGGTATGATTGATCGAACAGCTTGCGCTTACCAGCTTTTTATAGAAATAGAAAAAAAAGATGCCGAACGCAGTTGGCAATCACCTTTTGGATTGATCTTGGAACATACTATCAGGTTGGGGCAACATGATTTGACTGAAAAAGAAGTACATGACATTTGGATCAAAAAAAGATATCAAGCTTTCGCCGAAGTGATTGGTGTAGATCTATCCATTTCTGACTTAGGTGAAGATGGAAACGTCACTATCAAAGTCCTGGGACCAGCCTGATGGTTGAATCCAGCATACCAGACTACACTGTCTATGCTATCGGTGCGCCAATTGTATTAATGATGATCGCCATTGAGGCTCTTATTTCATCCAAAAACAATACTCACCTATACAAGAGAAATGATTCCATGGGCACCATTGGTCTTATTGTTGGTAACGTCATAGTCAATATACTCACAATGGGATCGATACTTGGTTTTTATCTTTTTCTGTATCAATTCCGCCTGTTTGAGATCAATACCATAGCCACCCCATGGGTTGTTGTTCTAACCTTACTCATGATCGATTTTATTTATTACTGGTATCATCGATTTTCCCATCGTGTTCGATTCTTCTGGGCAGTGCACATGAATCATCATTCCAGTGAGGAAATGAACTTTCTGGTTTCTCTCAGACAAGCATGGTTTAACCCTCTTTTTAGAGTTCCTTTCTTTTTCGTTATGCCATTAATAGGATTTGATCCTATTACTACGGCTGTCGTAGGAGCAGTTGTAACTTTGTGGGCGGTCATTGAACACACTCAAATCATAGGCAAATTAGGCATATTGGAATGGATTTTTGTCACACCATCAGCACATCGAGTACATCATGGATATAGTCCAAAATATTTGGATAAAAATTACGGCAATTTATTGATCATATGGGACCGAATATTTGGTACCTACGCTGAGGAGGATGAGCCAGTTTTGTTTGGCTTGAGCAATAATGTAAATACTTTCAACCCACTAAAAATTACACTTTTTAGCTGGGTTTCATATATCCAAGACTTCAAAGAATCACAAAGCATTACTGATAAAATTCTCTCCTTCTGGGGCACGCCAGAATGGAGTCCTCGAACTCAGTAAATCAAAATCATCGTCTCAATAAATAGTTATTGTGTAGCAAGCCATTCATCATCACTGTCTTCATTAATATCTGCAAACAATGGTGAGGAAAAATAACGCTCTCCTGTATCCGGCAACATGACACAGAATGTACTATTGTCTGGCGCGTCATGAGCAATCTGCAAAGCTGCTTGCATAGTGGCACCAGCTGAGATGCCACAGAAAATGCCTTCCTTGCTTGCAAGTTCTTTGGCCATTTCAATGGATACATCCTCGTTAACGGTGACTATTTGGTCAATGTGTTGTGGGTCTAAGACCTTAGGAACAAAGTCAGGCGTCCATCCCTGAATCTTGTGTGGCTGCCACTCCTTGCCAGATAGTAAAGAGGCCGTTTCTGGTTCTGCTCCAATGATTTTTATATTGGGTCGTGCGGCTTTTAATACTTCGCCCACACCGGTGATAGTACCGCCTGTACCCCATCCACTAACAAAATAATTGAGGTCTTTATCACCAAAATCTCTTAATATTTCCGGCGCTGTGGTATTTCGGTGATAAGCCGGATTAGCTGGGTTCTCGAATTGTCTGGCCAAAAACCAGCCATGCTTTTTAGCGAGCTTTTCAGCGAGTAGTACCATTCCGGTACCGCGTTCTGCGGCCGGTGTAAGAATCACTTTTGCACCAAGAGCTTTCATTATCTTTCTTCGTTCTATAGAGAATGTTTCTACCATTGTAGCCACGAAAGGATAACCCTTAGCAGCACAAACCATAGCTAGTGAGATACCTGTATTACCTGAAGTTGCCTCGACAACAGTCTGCCCTGGTTTTAATTCACCGCTTGCTTCGGCATCTGCAATAATAGCTATGGCCAAGCGATCCTTGACCGAAGCAAGAGGGTTGAACGCTTCGCATTTAACATAAATATTTTGATTTTCTGGCCCCATCGAGTTAATTCTTACTATCGGTGTATTACCAATGGTTTCAATAATATTGTTATAGATCATAAAACACCTTCTGCTATTAATTTTGTTGGATTCATAAAATATTCGGTTGCTCATTCTACTGATAAAGTCCGTATTTACTTACACTTTTTAGATCTAAATATATAACTATATGTTGGATCATAACTTCAACTGATAAAGGATAATGTATGCAAATTTACTATGAAGCATGATGCAAGAAAATATTGTCATATAAAGGGTCCTTTTACTCTTAAAAATGGAGGTGTTTTAGAATCACCCATAATCGCTTTCGAAACCTGGGGGACTCTCAACGCTTCCAAAGATAATGGTGTCCTGATTTTTACAGGCTTATCTCCCTCTGCGCACGCTGCCTCATCCAAAAATGACCCTTCCAAAGGCTGGTGGGAGAAGATGATTGGACCTAATAAACCGATCGACACAGAAAGATATTTTGTCATCTGTGCCAATTCCTTGGGCAGCTGTTTTGGATCCACCGGTCCGGCCAGCATCGATCCTGTAACTAATAAAACCTTTGGATTAACCTTTCCCAAATTGGCTTTAGAGGATATTGGATGTGCTACAAGAAAAATTCTAGACCAGTTGGAAATTAATTCCTTACAAGCGATTATAGGTCCTTCAATGGGAGGCATGACTGCATTGGGTTTTCTAGTAGAAAATCCCGATATTTGTAAGCAATTATTATTGATTTCAACTGCTAGCACATCCAGACCCTTTTCTATCGCATTGCGATCCTTGCAACGATTGATGATTACCTCTGATCCTAAATGGAAATCTGGTAATTATGATTTGAATGATCTGCCTTTGAATGGCTTAAGACTGGCTCGCATGCTTGGAATGATCACTTATAGATCTGCAGATGAATGGAATCAACGCTTTAGTAGAAATCTTGTCAATTCAACTATCAATGAAGAAACTCAATTTGGTGCCATTGATTTTCAGGTTGAACAGTATCTCAGAGATCGATCAGATAAATTTATTCAGACTTTTGATCCAAACTCATACTTGTATTTATCCAGAGCCATAGATTTATTTGATCTTGGAAATTATGGTGAATCATTAACAGACTCAGTAAACAACTTTGAACTGGAGAACGTTTTGATGATCGGTGTGAATTCAGATTATATTTTCCCTATCGATTGCCAACTAGATCTCTACAAAGCATTTCAAGAAAATGGTATTGACTCTTCATTCATTCAGTTAGATTCCATCCAAGGACACGATTCATTTCTGGTCGACACTGAGAACTTTACTCCACCTATTCGATCTTTTTTTAACTGAATCGATTAATCCTTCAGAGAGTGCAATTGCCATCCTAAGAGTGCAGTAACAACTGCAGACAGTATAGAGACCATTTGCGGCAGTTGGTGATTAAAAATACTGAGCTCACCGCCTGAAAAAAATCTAATTAGATGAATAAGTGAGACTGCAAAAAAGATCCCTGAACTCAACGACAAGATTGTATTCTTTTTCATACTATTACTACCAATAATATTGCCTAATGTTCTCAATTCTATTGAGATTCTAAACCATTTACCATTGGATATTAATCATATCCAATAAAACTCAAATGCTTGTTTAGACTCTGATAATCGGCTAAATTAAAATAGTAACCTATGAATAAAGAGTTAATTAATGCCATTCGAGCCATTCATTCACCCAACGGTTGGGTACATTTATCAACCATAGGACTTAACGGAGAACCTCACGTCACTCCCATGATGATGGGTATCCATGATCATGGACTGTTATTCAGTCTTACTGGAAAGCAGAAAAAAAGAAATTTGGAACGTGATCCCCGAGCCTGTGTTGCAATCAGTCAAAGCGATGTCATGAATCATGTAATTGTCTGGGGCACTATTGAGCTCCGACATGACGATTTGGCACAGCAAATTTGGAATGAAATGATTCGAAATGCCTTTGGCAAAGAATACCTGGGTCAAATAGCCAGAAAACTTTCCATTGAACAGACTAGCTTAGGGATCATGACGCCAACAAGGCACCGAATCTATGGGCTCAATGACCAAGAGGATTAAAGTATTTACAGTTTTTCGTTGGCTTGCTGCATTACTTTTATTGCCGATCAATGTTTTGATTATCATTCCAGCCATATTGTTTGATCTGGAGATCACTGATTTCAACTATTGGACAATCTGGCTTTCCATTGCCATAGGATTACCTGGGTTAGTGCTGGCTATGAGTTGTGTCCGTTTGTTTGCAACACTAGGTGGTGGTGGTACGCCGGCTCCCTGGGACCCAATTGGTAACTTAATCATTATTGGACCATACCGATATGTTAGAAATCCAATGTTATCCGGGGTGATTATCATGCTGTTCTCAGAGGCGCTATTCTTTAGATCCCTGCCCTTTTTATTCTATGCTATCTTGTTTACCGTAATTAACATGGTCTACTTCCCCTCATTGAAGAACCAGGATTGATTAAACGCTATGGAAATACATACAAGGATTATATGAAAAATGTGCCCCGGTGGATTCCTGCAGCAAAACCTTACAACCATGAATAATGTATAATTGCACCTAATGAAATAAGGTATTGAATTGATGAGTAATTAGATGCATGAAACCATTACATACGAACCTGATATGTATTTGACGAATAAAGATGTCAAAGATATCCAGGAAATATTCCAAACTCCACTAATTGGGACTTATAACTGGGACTACACTGCTGCTGACGATCGAATAAATAGACTCTACCAACTGGCAAAAAAACGACAATGGAATGTGGAAATTGACCTCGATTGGTCTCAGCCTTGGAATCAAGAAGATCTTACTCTGGAAGACTATGCCTATAACCATCAAATGTTTAATGACTACAAACCCTATATCAGATTATCGGATGAAAAAAAGTTAGAATTTCAAAATAAAGCTGCCGCTTGGGCATTGGCACAATTCTTACACGGGGAACAAGGAGCTTTGTTGGTTTCCAGCCAATTATGCTCATGTGCCCCGACTTACAATTCAAAGCTCTATGCGGCAACTCAAGCCTACGATGAAGCTCGCCATGTCGAAGCATTTAATAAGTACATTCAAACCCGGCCCAGACTCATGTACCCGATAGATAAATACTTAAAATATTTACTGGACAAAATTTTAACTGATGAACGGTGGGACCTTAAGTTTATTGGAATGCAATTGATCATAGAAGGATTGGCACTCGGCGCATTTAAAACTTTCCCACAAGTCCACCCAGACCCCTTAGCGCACAGCATCGTCGAATACATCATTAAGGATGAAGCGAGACATGTCACCTTTGGAGTCAATTATCTAGAAGATCATATAAAAAATTTATCGCAACATGAAATTGAGGAACGTGCAGAATTTGCATACGAAGCTTGTGTTGTGATGAAAAATAGATTCCATGCAATTCAGGTGTTTGAAGAATTTGGTTGGGATGTAGAAGAAACATGTGCTTATGCGAGAAATGTTCCTATAAGAGAGCAATTCCAACAATTTATTTTTCAAGGAGTTATCCCGAATTTAAAAAAAGTGGGCCTGCTAACGGAAACAGTCAGACCTAAATTTGAAGAACTAGATCTTTTAAAATGGGAAGATTTTCAAAACAGTGAAGATATAGAATGGATAGAGGAAGCCTAAACCTAATTAAATTAGATCATTATTCAATTGATTATGATCAATTTTTGATTGTAGAAATTATGTTAATCTCAAATAATGACTTAAAACTAACTTATTTACACTTTTAAATGACCGCCATTCAAAGCAAAAGCCCGAATGATCATAAATTCAAGCCTCGCAAACCTTCGTTTAATTTTGCAGGACTCTCTGGTGAATGGCAAGGTGGTAGTGCCTTCGCCACAGCATTTGAAAATTCCTTCTCAATGTTGTTTCCACAAGGTGAAAAAGTCTTCATCAACAGCGTAAAAGCATTTGAAGACAAGATCGATGATCCAAAACTATTGGATGAAATTAAAGCCTTCTATGCACAAGAAGCCATTCACACACAGCAACATATAAAATACAACAAACTCGTGTGTAAACTACGTGGTTACGACCTGGAAAAAATTGAAGAGCCTCTACGGAAGCGGATATGTTGGGCTCAAAGTGCATTGTCTGCTAGTAGAATACTTGCTGGCACTGCTGCCAGTGAGCACTTAACTGCAATCTTAGCAGACGACATGCTGCGACATAAGGACCATTTTGTTGATGCGGATCCAGATATTGCAAAGCTCTGGTACTGGCATGCCATTGAGGAAACGGAACATAAAGCCGTAGCTTTTGATGTTCACCTAGCCATTGGTGGCACCATCAAAGAACGACGCCAGGCTTTACTCTTCAATACTTTTCACATATTTAAAGATGTATTTAGAATCCTTTGCCTGATGCTAAAACATGATGGAAAACTCTGGAGTATCCGTGAATGGTGGAGTGGATTCATATTCCTGTTTATCAAACCTGGAGTTCTCAGACGCACTAT
>CAXGBD010000014.1:0-22379 GCA_964008355.1 uncultured Gammaproteobacteria bacterium
AATGGATACTCCGATGGTGACGACAACTATCAGAATTGTTGCAAGTGCGTTGATATCTGGAGCAATGCCTAGGCGTACTTTTGAAAAAATCAACATCGGCAATGTGGTTGCACCAGGACCAGACACAAAACTTGCAATAACGAGGTCATCCAAGGACAAAGTAAACGAAAGTAGCCATCCTGAAACCATGGCTGGGAATATTATCGGCAAGGTAATATCCAAAAGAACTCTTATCGGTTTTGCTCCCAAATCCAGCGCTGCCTCTTCTAAAGATTCATTCATATCAGTAAGTCTGGACTGGATGATTACTGCGACATAAGCCATTGAAAAGGTAATGTGGGCAATGGTTATTGTGTTCACGCCCCTTTGCCCCGGCCAACCGATTAACTCCTGCATACTCACAAAGAGTAGCAACAGTGATAAACCGGTAATCACTTCTGGCATAACCAAAGGCGAAGCAATCATTCCAGTGAACAAAAGCCTGCCTTTAAACTGCCTAATTCTTGTCAGAGCTATCCCAGCTAAAGTTCCCATAATGGTTGCAAATGTAGCGCTTACTGCTGCAATCCGAAAACTCAATAGAGCCGCATCCAAAATATTGTCGTTGTTAAACAACTCTATGTACCATCGAATGGACCAACCCCCCCAAATGGTAACTAGTCTTGAGTCATTAAAAGAATAAATGACAACTAAGAGAATGGGTACGTAGAGAAAAGCAAAACCAAAACAGAGTGCAGAGAAGATAAATCTAGACCTTTTATTCATTGTTGTTCCAGAAGTTCTTGGTTCTGTCTTTTTTGAAAATAAACAATCGGCAAGACAAGTAACATTAATAAAACTATTGCCACTGCAGATGCCACCGGCCAGTCTCTATTCATGAAGAATTCATCAAAGAGCAATCGTCCAATCATCAAGGTATCCGCACCTCCCAATAATGCTGGAATGACGTATTCACCAATGGCTGGTATGAATACCAATAAACAACCTGCGATTACCCCGGGTATTGAGAGTGGGAAAGTTATATCCTTAAATACTTTCCATGGTCTGGCTCCAAGATCCGCTGCAGCTTCTAACAATCGAATGTCCAGTTTTTCAAGATTTGCATAAAGGGGAAGAATCATAAATGGTAAATATGAATAAATCATCCCGATATAAACGGCCGTGTCTGTGTAGAGTAATTCCAGTGGCTGATCAATGATGCCTGCCCAAAGGAGTAAGCCATTAAGGAGTCCTTTTGTTTTTAATATGCCCATCCAGGCGTAAACGCGAAGTAAGAATGAAATCCAAAACGGCACCACCACCATCAGCAGTAAGATGTTCCTAGTCGGTTGTGGAGATCGGGCAATGCCATAGGCAATTGGGTAACCAATCAGCAAGCAAAAGCAAGTTGAAATAAAAGCCAGTTTGACAGAATTAATGTAGGTAACCAGATACAAAGAGTCCTGAAACAGATAGAGGTAATTGTCAAAAGTGGTGTAGATGGATAGACCAGTTTCTACTGACTTTTGAAACAAGGGTGTGAATGGTGGTTGGGCTACAAGTGGATCGGCAAGACTTATTTTGAAAACGATTAAGAAAGGGGTGAGAAAGAAAAGCAGTAACCATAAGTAGGGTATGAAAACTATAAATTTCTTCCAGAGTCTTTCCCTGAATGTCGCATCCATGCTAGCTAATACTGCTGACATTATTCAGTCAATAACAAAAGGTTAGAAGGGTCCCATGAAAGATAAACTTCATCGTCCCAACTGATGACTCTCTCTGATCTGTATCGGTTTTGTCTACTTACCTGAATAATGTTTTCATCCGAAGTTTTTACTCGGTAAATTGAGAGGTTGCCAAAGTAACCGAAATCTTCAACGATGCCTTTTATATAATTGCTTTCAGAACCAGACAGTTGATTATCAATCATAATTTTTTCAGGTCGAATCGCGAGAGTGATCGATTCTATATCGTCGGCAATACTTCCGCTAAAATCGATTTCATGTTGACCACCCAATGTAGGACAATTGACCACAATTTTATTAGTTTGCTTTGAGAGGATTGTTGCAGCAAACATATTGATGTTGCCAACAAAATCAGCAATAAATTTTGATCTTGGGTTTTCATAAATTTCATTGGGCGGGCCAATTTGCAGAAATTTTCCTTCCTCCATCACAGCGATCCGGTCTGACAAGGTCATAGCTTCTTCCTGGTCGTGGGTTACGATGATGAAAGTGACTCCAAGTTCATCTTGAATGTTGACTAGTTCGAATGCTGTATTTTGCCTCAATTTTTTATCCAGTGCTGCCATGGGTTCATCAAGGAGAAGCACTTTTGGTTGTTTGACGAGAGCTCTGGCAAGAGCAACCCGTTGTGACTGTCCTCCTGAAAGCTGATCTGGTTTACGTTGGCTGTATTCGGACAATTCCACCAGTTCAAGAATTTGTGCTACCTTTGATTCAATTTCTTTCTTGGGCATTCTTTCTTTTTTTAGCCCGTAAGCAATGTTGTTAAATACAGTCATGTGAGGGAACAAGGCATAGTTCTGAAACATAATATTTACAGGACGTTCATACGGTGGCATTTGTGTCATATCGATACCATCGATGATTACGGAACCTTCAGTAGGTGTTTCCAAGCCTGCCATGACTCTGAGTAAAGTTGTTTTACCTGATCCGGATGCACCCAGGATAGAAAATAACTCACCTTTGAAGATTTTCAGGTTAACTTTGTTGACTGCTACGAAGTCACCAAAGTGCTTGCTGATTCCTTTGATTTCTATAAAAGGTTCTTTTTTAGTTGTTTGATTATTGTTGCTCATTTCAAAATAATACAGTTTTTATCAATTTTTTAGTCCAGTTTTTGCTCTGGTAAAAACCCTGGTTTTTTGGCGTTGGTATTTTGGAGGATCAACTTCTGTAAGATACAAACGCTTCATTATCTCTGGAGTTGGGTAAATTGCAGGGTTATTCAAAATTTTTTCATCAATAAATTCATTCGCTGCAGGTATGGGACTTGCGTAGTGAGTTATATTTACAAAGTCTGCTGTTACTTCAGGTCTTAATAGGTAATCGAGGAATAAATAGGCATTCTCGGTATGGGGTGCATCATCCGGGATGATGATAATATCAAACCACATCAGTGAACCCTCTATTGGTACTTCATAGGCTAGATTGATATCAGCGCCCACTTCTTCAGCTCTTGCCGCAGCTGTTGCATAATCTCCCGCCCAACTCATAGACACACATAGATCGCCATTGGGTAAATCATTGAGAAAGGTTGTAGAGGTAAATTTTTTGATGTACGGACGCACACTCAACAACAGATCCTCTGCCTCTTGTATCGCCTTTGGATCTCTGGTGTTATCAGCATAACCTAAATAGACCAATGCTTGTGGTACGACATCTGTCGGAGAGTCAAGAAGACTTACTCCACAATCTTCGAATTTAGAAACCACTTCAGGATCAAACAGCATTGCCGCACTATGAAGTGGGGCATCTGGCAATCTTTCCAAAACCATATCAACGTTATACGCGACGCCTGTAGATCCCCAACTGTAAGGAGCCATGAAATTGTTACCTGGATCAAATTTATCTAATATTGTCATCAATTTCGGGTCTATAAGTTTCCAGTTGGTTAATTTAGTTTTATCCAATCTTTGAAAAATTTTCAGAGGAAAAAGACGTTTTGAGTACATGCTGCTGTGCACTACAATGTCATAACCGGTGTTGCCAGTTAATAGTTTTGCCTCAACCATCTCGCTGGATTCGTACTCGTCGTAATTGACTTTTATCCCGTACTCTTTTTCAAAGTTTGCAATTGTTTCACTACCAATATAATCAGCCCAATTGAAAACATTGACGACCTGGTCATCGCTTTTTGCGATCAATGCTATTGGCAGGGCAAAAACCATTAGGCTGACTATAAGACCCAGACCAAGTTGTTTGATTAAGTGTTTCATTGATTACTAACCATTTGCATTATTTACTCTTTAATCCGACTGGTCAAGCCAACCCCACCAATGATTAGCAAACAACCAGTCAGCATCATTAATGTTATCTTTTCTTGGAGAAAAAGATAAGCCCAGATCATTCCAAAGAGTGGCACCAACAAAGCAATGATAGAGGTACTGATTGGTCCCACCCTGCTGATCAGAAGAAAATAAGGAATATAGGCCATTCCAGTGCAGATTAGCCCCAGAAAGATAATGCTTCCCATAACTTGCCCATTCCAATTGACCGTTTGAATAGGATCAATCATCAAAAAAGGAAAGATAATCAATGTTGCTGCAATCATTGTTACCGCGGCCATTACCTTGGTGTCCAGTATTTTAATTTGGTAGATATAACTCATAGAGAAACCATACATTGCAGCCCCCATCATTGCTGCAAAGATTGGTAAGAGCTCAAATTGCATAGATTCAAATCCTACCACAATAGCCAATCCTAATAACCCAATGAGTATCCCAAGCAATTGAGGCCATTGGAATTTAAACTTGAGCAAAATTACCGAAAACAAGAAGGCGAATAACGGGGTGCTGCCGTTCATAACAGCCATGGTGTTTGCATTAATTTCAAATGCTGAATATGCAAATAAATAAAATGGCAGAGCGACATTAGTGGCTCCTATCATTAAGATTGGGAAGATATTTTTTCTTATTGTCTTTAGATGCCGTTTTCTAATAAATAAGAATCCCAGGAGAACCGAAGCCAAGATTAATCGCATAAATACCAAACCGGTTGCTCCCACTACTGGGGATGCTATCTTTATGAATACGAAAGCACTTCCCCAAAAAGCAGAAAGTAGAAGGATGTATAACCAATCGATGACTGCTGGTTTCTGATGCATAATTTGTAAGGTTTTTTAGAGTTTGGGTTGGCAAGCTATATTATAAATTCTGCAAGCCTTTTTTAATCAATGCTCTGGCTATAATGACTCTTTGAATCTCGCTGGTACCTTCCCAAATTCTGTCCACTCTTAATTCTCTGTAGAATCTTTCGGCAGTATATTCCCTCATATATCCTCGACCACCAAATATCTGTACTACTCGATCTGCTATCTTGTTGGCCATTTCAGATGCAAAAAGTTTTACCGCTGAACATCGATAATGAAGGGCTTTTACATCATCTTCTCTGTCATGTGCATTGGCTGTTTCATACAGCATTAAGCGGGCGGCCCAGAGTTCTGTTACAGAATCGGCAAGCATAAATTGAATTGCTTGTTGTTCTGATAATGGCTTGCCTTGAACGTCTCTCTGGTTGGCAAAATCGGTTGCTTCCTCAATCAATCTTGATGCAGCCCCGCAACATCTTGCAGCAATCATAAGACGCTCCCTCCTAAACCAGGAGAGTGAATATCTCATGCCATCTGTCTCGGAACCGATGAGGTTTTTTTGGGGAACAAAAACATCATTAAATTTATAAATTGGATGATGACTGTCGAAGGTATGAGAAAACAATGGTGTCCTTACAAGTTCAACTCCTTCTGTATCCATGTCTAGAAAGAACAGAGCATCACCCAGTCTTTCTTCTCCATCCATGACGGCTGCTTGAATGAAGAAAAAATCGGCGTGATTGGCACCGGTTACAAACCATTTTTCTCCATTAACTACATAACCACCTTTAACCTTCTTTGCTGTTGATGAAACATTTAGTTCAGAGCCTGATTCCGATTCGGTGATGGCATAACATTCATGCCTGCTTCCGTCCATCAAGGGTAAAATATAGGTTTTAATTTGCTCCTCATTACAGGCATCTACCATCCAGGATTGTGGCTCTGAAAAACACCAGGTTAAAGCATTGGTACCCCGTCCCAACACTTCCCAAACAACTACTTGCTCCAAGCTACTTAATTCTTTACCCCCGTAAGACTTTGGAATACCCATAGCACTTAATCCTAAGTCTATTGCCGTTTGTCGATGTTGTTTATCAATGTCCTCTGGAAGTTTTCCTTCATTCATTTCTGCTTCAATTTCCCAAGGTATGGTTTGTTGCAAAAATCCATCTGCAATCTTTGCCCATTTTTTTGCATTTTCTGGTAAATCAATATGCATGTGCTTCTCCGTAAAGAAATTACTAAGCTCATATTACTCTTAATTATATAGAGATAGTATTCAATTATATTCTTCCAAAGTTAGCAAAATTTTATTATGATACGAGCATGACATACTTATTGAATTCTCCATTTAATATTATTTATTCACGTAACTAATTCTGATCTACACATTTCTAAAGTGAAGTAGGAATTCTGCTAAATTCCATACAACCAATCTTTCAGTTAAATTCAATCAAATTGATTACATAGTGACGAGATCATTAAAAAAAAGTAACGAGCATTTTCAAAAAGCAATTAAGAAGCTACCACTTGGAGTGACTTCCAATTTTAGGTATTGGGGTGATGAAGACACCATTTATGTAGATCGTGCTTCTGGTTGTCGAATTCGAGACATTGATGGCAATGAATATATAGACTACCGTTTAGCTTATGGTCCATATATTTTAGGTTATGCAGATCCTAGGGTTGATCAAGCCGCTAGAGAAGGGATGGAGATAGGAGGCGTCTTTGCACTTTCCACTGAGTTAGAGTATGAGGTCGCACAAAAGATCTCATCCATGGTGCCCTCTGCTGAATTGGTTCGTTTTTCAAATTCGGGTACTGAAGCGGTATTGGCGGCATTGAGAGTCGCTAGAGCATATAGCAATCGCGATGAATACATTATGCTTGAGGGCGGTTATCACGGTGTTTCAGATTCGGCACTCTGGGACATTGATTTGGATGACTGGGACCCAACTACAGGTGAACCTGAAATTACTTCTTCTAGCAAAGGGGTTCCTGAAAGATTATCGAAGATGGTGCACCTTGTTCCTATGAATGATGCCAATCGTCTGGAAGATCTGCTTAAAAAGAAACACAATGAAATTGGTGCTTTATTGATTGAACCTATTTTAGGTAACTGTTGTTCTATTTCAGCTGACCAAGACTATATGACTTCGGTACGAGAGTTATGCACAAAATACGATGTTGTGTTGATTATTGACGAAGTTAAAACTGGATTTAGAGTAGCAAAAGGCGGTGTTCAGGAGCTCTATGGTATTGAGGCTGATCTATGCACTTATGCTAAATCAATCGCCAACGGCTACCCCATTTCAGCTTTGTGCGGAAAAGAAGAAATGATGCGGTTAATTAAATATGGAGGGGTGCTGCATGGCGGGACATTCACCGCTCATTCAGTGGCAATTTCTGCGGCAAACAAAACACTAGAGATTATTGAATCAACCGATGCTCTTGATACCGTTTGTGATTACGGTCTTCAATTGAGAAAAGGACTTAGTAAGATATTGAGTGATTACGATACTCCCCATAGTTTCACGGGACATCCTTCGATGTCTGGATTATTTTTATCAGAGAATCCACCTACCAATGCTCGGGATTTTCGTAGTTCAAATTACCCACTGTATGAAAAACTTGCTGAAGAATTACTCGAATATGGGGTATTATGCGAGTTCGATCCGCGTGAACCGTGGTTTATTTGTGAATCGCATGCAAAAGATGCATTGAAGCCCACTCTTGATGCGTTTGAAGCTGCAGCTGAGGTTACTCTAAAATGAACAGGCACACTTGATGAAAAAATATGATGCCATAGTCATAGGTGCAGGTCACAACGGGTTGACCAACGCAGCTTATTTAGCAAAATCAGGTTTAAAAGTCTTGGTTGTTGAGAAAAATGACTATATTGGCGGAGCGTCTGTCAGCCGAGAACTTCATGAGGGTTGGACCTATTCTAATTGTTCCTACGTATGCAGTCTTTTGAGACCTGAAATTTTTCGTGATCTGAATTTACAAAAATATGGTCTCCAAGTTCTCCCTTACGGAGGCAGTGTTACCTTCATGCAAAATGGTGACATTTTTGGAAGTTACTCTGATGATGATTTAGCTAGGAGAGAAATAGGACGATTTTCTAAACGTGATGCTGATGCTTATGTTCGTTTTGCCAGAGATGTTTCCAAACAGTGTCGGTTTATCAAACCAATGCTTCTGAGAACCCCACCAGATCCGACATCATTTAAACCCAAAGATCTTGGAGAGCTGATTTATCTTTTCAAACGTTTGTACTCACTTGGTGAGCAAACCATTTATGACACCATTCGCTTTTACACCATGAGTGTTGCTGAATACTTGGATGAGTATTTTGAATCTGACGTGATCAAAGCAGCTCTTTCTGGCAGTGGTATCATCGGCACCGGATTGGGTCCTTATTCTCCAGGAACAGCCTACGTGTTATTGCATCATTACATGGGAGAAGTCGACGGTAGTATTGGCTCTTGGGGATTTGCAAGGGGTGGCATGGGTTCTGTAGCGAAAGCGTTGGCCGATGCATTTAAAGACTATGATGGTGAATTGTTAACTGATGCAGAAGTCTCTCAAATTATTGTCAAAGGGGGACGGGCTAAGGGTGTAGTTTTAGTCAATGGAGATGAGCATTATGCAAAAAATATCGTTTCAAATTTAGATGTAAAAAGAACCTACCAAAAGTTATTTGATCCCAAAGATTTGAGTGAAAAAGTTCTCAAACAAGTCGATGCATTTAAAATCAGGGGTTCTTCAGGTAAAGTAAATATTGCTCTTGATGGGATGCCGGAATTTCCAGCTATGGGTAAGGACAATCCTTTGATCTGTTCTGATATGCATTTTATCGATTCCACAGAACGCATTGAACGTGCTTATGACGACTGGAAAAACGGACGCTGGTCAAGAGACCCTTATTGCGACACTCTACTTCCTACCATGACCGATCCAACAATGGCTCCACCGGGAAAACACTACATGTCTGTCTTTGTGCAATATGCTCCAATTAAGCTTTCTACAGGGGAGTGGACAGATCAGGACCGGGATGATTTTGGATCTGCAGTCATTGATCAAATTGCTGAGTACAGTCCCAATCTTAAAGATCTTATTGTGCATGCTGAAGTACGCAGCCCACAGGACATTGAAAATGAGATTGGCCTAACGGCTGGAAATATTTTTCAAGGTGAGTTGACCATGGATCAAATGTTTTTTAATAGACCCTTCCCTGGTTATGCTCAATACCGAGGTCCAGTCAAAGGATTTTATATGTGTGGCTCAGCCACACATCCAGGAGGAGGAGTCATGGCAGCACCTGGTGCCAATGCAGCAAGGGAAATGCTACACGATTTGAAAAGAACCAATATAGTTCCGGAGTCAGATAACGATGACTAAGCTGAAGAAGAAAGTTGTAGTTATTGGAGCTGGGCACAATGCACTGACCTGTGCTTCTTATCTCGCTAAGGCTGGTTTTGAGGTTGAGGTCCACGAGTCACGGTCTGAAGTTGGTGGTATGGCTTGCACTAGGGAATTTACTGAAGGTTACAAGGTACCCGGTGTGGCACATCTACTACACATGTTGAATCCAAATATCCAGAAAAGGTTGGGTCTAAATAACAATGGTCTAGAATTTGTAGCCAATCGATTAAAAACCATTTCACTTAACCCTAACGGTAATGCGCTGGTCATTGATGGCGATCATTTGGAAGGAGATGGTATAACAGATCAAGATCGAGCTGAGTTTAAATCTTTTAAGAAGAAAACGAACAGTTTGGCACGATTCTTTAGGAGCACTTACCAAACTAGTCCACCTAGAATCCGTACGGACAATACAAAAGATCTTCTCGGACTGATGCAAACGGGCTGGAATCTAAGAACGATGGGCAATCAAGGTATGACTGATATGCTCAGATTTATTGCCATCAATGTCTTTGATCTTTTGGAAGAGTATCTTAAGAATGATTTCGTTAAGGGCTCTTTGGCAATCGATGCGGTTTTAGGTAATCACTTAGGTCCTCGTACCAACAATAGCGTCATCACCTACCTCCATAGTTTGACTGGTGAAATAGATGGTGTACAAGGAGCCTACGCCATACCCAAGGGTGGCATGAGTTCCTATACCGATGCTTTGAAGAATAGTGCAGAAAAACTTGGAGTCAGAATAGTACTCGATTCTCACGTTGAGCAGATTATTGTAGATGGCAATGGTAAGGCATCAGGGGTGAAATTTGCCAAGGGTAATACAGTCGATGCCGATGTAGTGGTTTCTGGCATCGATCCAAAAAGCACATTTATGTGCTTGGTTGGAGCTAGGTATTTAGAGGCTGGTTTTGTTCATAAAATAAACAATGTCCGAATGAGAGGCAATGCATCCAAGCTGCATTTAGCACTTTCTGGATTGCCAAGCTTTAATGGAGTGGATGAAAAAGATATCGGTCAGAGAATTGTTATCTCACCAACCATGCAATATTTAGAACAGGCATTTGATTATACCAAATACCAACATTGTTCTGATCAGTTGCCGATGGAAATTACTATCCCAAGCATACACGACTCGTCATTGGCCCCAGAGGGTCATCATGTGTTATCGGCTATAGTCAACTATACTCCCTTCTCTTTGAAAGAAGGTTGGGATGAAGCCAAGCCAGTTGTTTTGGAAAATGTGCTCAATACTTTGAGTCAATTTGCTCCCGGTATTAAACAACAAATCTTGCACTCAGAGCTACTCACTCCCAAAGATTTGGAAGCAGAGTTTGGCATCATGGGTGGTCATTGGCATCACGGTGAACTGACTTTTGATCAATTCTTAATGTTGCGGCCAGTGCCCGGAATGGCTCAATATTCAAGCCCAATTGAATCACTCTATATTTGTGGAGCAGGCGCTCATCCTGGTGGCGGTTTAATGGGAGTTGCAGGAAGGAATGCTGCAGTCGAATTAATGATGAAGGAATCCTAATATGTTATTACAACAAGATCATTACAAGAAGTCATATTATGAGACACCCTTTCACAGCAGAACCTCAGAGCTCAATATTCTTAATGAGTGGCAGCGCTGGAAAGACTATACAGTTGCCACAAATTACTTTAGAACAGATCTTGAGTATTTTGCTGTAAGAAACACGACGGGTGTTATTGATTATACACCGATGGTAAAGCAAAAAATTACAGGACCAGACTCTGCTGAGTTTGTAAATCGTTTCTTCACCAGAGATATGAATAAAATTTCGATAGGAAGAGTTGGTTATGTTGTTTGGTGTGATGAAGGAGGTCAAGTGCTAGATGATGGAACTGTCTTCCATGTTAGAGAAAATGAATATTGGCTTTTATGTGTAGAAAGACAACTCGATAACCTTGGTATTGCCGCCATTGGATTTGATGTAGACATAGAAGAGATCACTGATGATGTTGCATGCTTGGGAGTACAGGGTCCAACATCTTGTAGCATTTTTAAAGCTATGGGCTTTGAGGGAATCGAACATCTTAAGCCTTTTGATATCAAGCATTATGATTTTCAGGGTCATGAGATCATGATTTCAAGAACAGGATTTTCAGGTGATCTTGGGTATGAGGTATGTATGGTCAATGAAATAGCTTTAAATTTTTGGGATGAATTATTCGAGAAAGGTGCAATATATGGCATCAAACCATTTGGTTTAGATGCATTGGATTTATTAAGAATTGAAGCTGGCTTACTTGTGCCAGGTCAAGATTTTATGGTTGCAGAGGATGCCATTAGACCAGGTTCAACAAGATCTCCTTTTGAATTGGGCTTATCTTGGCTGGTGGATTTATCAAAGCCAGTTTTTAATGGCAAACAAGCTTTGTTAGCAGAGAAGGAAAAAGGGTCACGTCATACTTTTGTTAAACTCAATATTAATGGTAATAAGCCAGCACATGGTTCCTATCTTTATAATCAATCAGGAAAAAAAATAGGAACGGTTACTTCTGCCATGTTCTCTCCCAGTGCAAAAGCAAATATTGCTTTTGCTTCACTGCATGAACCATGGAAAAAAGGCAAAGATAAAATTATAGCTGAAATTTATTATCAGAAAGATTTGGAGTGGAATAAAGTAATGGCAGAGGCAACAATAGTGACCAAGCCTTTTTATAACCCAGAGCGGAAAAGGATCACCCCAGCCGAACTTTACTAACCTTCATGTAGCTTCCCAATATGGCGCATCATTTGGATCCATTGTTAAGACCTTCAAGTATTGCCGTTTTAGGCGCCACCATTTCCGGAGGCGTTGGCAAACGGACATTGCAACATCTACTCCATGGTCAATATCAGGGTGATCTTTATGGTATTAATCCAAAATATGATGAGGTTTTGGGAGTGCCTTGTTTTCCAGATCTAGCTTCATTAGCCAAGCCTGTAGAGCATATAATTTTTGCTGTATCCGATCATCGGTTAGAGGCTTTGGTTGATGATGCAATTGAGGTAGGGGTTAAAGCCATAACAATTATGTCAATGCTCTACCTTGAGGACGATGAACAACCCTACTTAAAGAATAGAATCCAACAAAAAGTTAATGAAGCAGGAATATTACTCTGCGGTGCCAATGGTATGGGCTTTTATAACTTTGAAGATCAAGTGTGGGCTTGTGGATTTAATACACGATTAAATCATATCTCTGGAAATGTTGCCTATATTAGTCAATCGGGGTCTGGCATGGCCGGAATTATTGATACCGATGAACGCATCGATTTCAATTTAGTTGTTTCCTCTGGTCAGGAATTATCAGTTGGAATGGAAGATTATTTAGATTTTGCTCTTGAGATGCCAACCACAAAGGTGGTTGGTTTGTTTATGGAAACTATTAGAAAAACAGATCTTATGATTGATGCTTTCAAAAAAGCAAAACAAAAAAGAATTCCTATTGTGGTACTTAAGACTGGTAAAACAGAACGTTCAGCTGAGTTAGCGGTTTCCCATTCAGGCGCATTGTCAGGGAGTGATGATTGCTACGAAGCCTTATTTCAAAAATATGGTATTCAACGGGTTAATGATATGGATGAATTGGCCAGTGCCCTTATTATGTTTTCTCAACCTCATAGTATTGCTGATGGGAATTTGGTCACACTCCATGATTCAGGTGGTGAACGTCAGTTGATACTTGATTTAGCTGAACAACAAGGGGTTAGATTTGCTGATTTGAATGCTAATACTGTTGCTACTCTTGAGACCATGCTGGATCCAGGACTGCCCGCAGTCAATCCTTTGGATGCTTGGGGAAGAGGTTTGGGAAATGCAGATGAAATCATGGCAGATTCTATAACCACAATGCTAAAAGATCCAAATGCCTCTATGGGTGCCGTGGTTCAGGACCGCGGTCCTTTGGGGCAAATATACACTGAATATCATCAATATATGAAACAAGCCAATGATGCTACAGGCAAACCTGTTTTTCTAGTTTCTAATCGACAAGGTACGGGTATAGATCAATCCGTGGTTGAATCAACACGTGCTGGATTACCCATTATGGATGGTGTTTACTCTTTCTTGGCTGGGGTTCGGTGCATGCATGCTTATAGAGATTTTCTAACAGCAGAAGAGGATATCGTAGAAACCATCAACAATGAAATGCTGGACAAATGGCAGGATTATATTGACTCCAACCAATGGATTGGAGAGCAACAAGCAATGAATATGCTAGCTGATTGTGGAATTGAAACTAATCGAAGTTATTTGGTGGAAACTCTGGATGAAGCTATGAAACAAGCAGAAGACATGGGTTTTCCAGTTGTACTAAAAACCGCAGTACCAGGAATCAGTCATAAATCAGAAGTGAATGGGGTGTTTTTAAATTTAAAAACAAAAGAACAGTTGCAAGTTGCTTTCGATGATCTACAACAGAGATTAGGTCCAGAGATCCTTATTACTTCAATGATTGCAGACAAGGGAGTGGAAATGATTTTAGGTATGACGACTGACCCACAACTGGGTCCAATGGTAACAGTAGGTTTTGGCGGCTATTATGCAGAAGCATTGAAAGAAGTAAAAACCCTGATGCCTCCATTTACATCGACAGCAGTTGAGCAAGCATTATCGGAATTAAAACTAAAAGTTTTACTTGATGATTATAGGGGCAAAGATAAAGTGGATATTCAGGCGTACTGCGATATGGCATCAAGGTTTTCAAATTTTGTTATAGCGATGCAAAATCATATTTGCGAAATTGATATCAATCCCATTATTCTAGGGAAAGATATTTGTAAGGGACTGGATGCCCTTATGGTGATTCATCCAGATATTAAACACGAGGAGGACTAGAATATGAATACAGCCAAGGAACACACTACAGATGACTGGAAAAGACTTGCCAGCGATGCTGAGAGTCAAGTAGAAGGTCGGTTGTTTATCAACGGTGAATATGTGGATGCCACAGACGGTGGAAAGTTCGAAGTTATTAACCCAGCAACCAATGAAGTTTGTGCAACCGTTGCTGCCGGCACTGAAAAGGATATAGACAAGGCTGTAGCCGCAGCTAAAGAGAGCTATAAAGCTCGGTCTTGGTTGAAAATGGCGCCAAGAAAACGCATGGGAATCATGATGAAGTTCGCAGATCTTGTTAATCAAAATGCTCCAGAACTTGCACTTATGGAGACCATGAACATGGGTAAACCCATTAGCGATAGTTTGGGTGAAATCCCAGCTTCTGCGGTCAACATCAAGTTCATGGCTGAGTGTATTGATAAAATGTATGGAAAAGTTGCTAATACGCATGAAACAGCATTGAGCCTTTCTGTAAGAGAGCCATTCGGCGTGGTAGGTTGTATTTCACCATGGAATTATCCATTACTCATGGGTGTATGGAAGATAGCACCAGCTTTAGCAGCTGGAAATTCAGTAGTCCTCAAACCTGATGAGCATTCACCACATTCATGTATAAAATTAGCTGAATTATTTGTAGAAGCAGGGGGACCTCCAGGGGTCTTTAATGTCGTAAGTGGCCTTGGAGAAGTAGCTGGTAAAGCGTTGGCACTTCACCCGGATGTTTTAAAAATTGGTTTCACTGGATCAACCGAGGTTGGAAAATTACTTCTTCAATATGCGGGTCAGTCGAATATGAAAAAGGTTTCTTTGGAAACTGGTGGTAAATCACCCATGATCTTTTTTGCTGACTTGCCTGATATGGATCAAGCCGTTGATACAGCATATAATTCTATTTATGCGAACATGGGTGAGGTCTGTAATGCCGGTTCTCGAATCTATGTTGAAAGAAGCATCTACGCTGATTTTGTTGATCAATTTATTGCACAAGGTCAAGGGGCATACACACCAGGTGATCCATTGGATCCTGAGACTACTATGGGCCCATTGGTTACTGCACAAGCTCAAAAAAGAGTGCTTGGTTATATTGAATCTGGAAAATCTGAAGGTGCCACATTGAAATTTGGTGGTGGTGTACCCTCTGGTCTAGAGGCGGGATGCTTTGTCGAGCCAACCCTGTTTTCAGATGTGAGTAATGACATGACAATAGGGAGAGAGGAAATCTTCGGCCCTGTAGCATCAATCATTCCTTTTGATACTGAAGAAGAAGTCATAAGCATGGCTAATGACAGCATCTATGGATTGTGCGCTTCTGTGTGGACCAGCAATGTGAGTAGAGCCCACAACATGGCAAAAGCCATTGAATCAGGAGGCGTTTATGTCAATTGTTATGACGTCGGTGATATGACCTTTGAATTTGGCGGATACAAACAATCTGGGAATGCTAAAGATTCATGTTTTGAAAGCGTTTTAGGCTATACCCAAAACAAATCCATTTGGTACAGTCTCAGCTGATAGGTTTTTTTATGAATAATCAATTTGTGACATATAAGGTCAAAGGACCGCTTGCCATTATCACTCTTAACCGACCAGAAAAGCTGAATGCCATTAATGTCTCAATGGTGGATGGGATTAATGAGGCTATGGATCAAGCGGAGGAAGATCACAACATCCGAGCCATTGTTATTCAAGGATCTGGTAAGTCATTCTCAGCAGGTTTTGATCTGGACGATGAAGTTTGGGACACGAAAGACCACGACGCAATAAGAGCTGTGTCAGAAGATGATTTTGATGTAATCATGCGTTTTTGGGACTCTCCCAAGCCTACTGTTGCCGCGGTTCAAGGCTACTGTTTGGGAGGTGCGATGGAAATAGCATTGTCTTGCGATATAACCGTTGCCTCTAAAGAGGCCATATTTGGTGAGCCCGAAGTTAGCATAGCAAGCGGTGTTGTCGCTCTCATCCTACCTTGGTTAACAGGTCCAAAATTAGCAAAAGAGATTTTGTTGATGGGCGACAAGAAAATAGCTGCCCAAAGAATCTATGAGATGGGATTAATTAATCGTGTTGTTGAGTTAGATGATCTTAATGATTGTGCATTAGAGCTTGCTGAATCGATGGCTATGAATGACAGGTTGGCTGTTGAAATCACCAAGCGTGCGATTAATAGAAGTCTTGAAATTAGTGGTATGAAAGAAGCACTATTGGATGCCCTTGAGGCTGACATTTTGATCGAAACATCAGAATCTGATGAAGCAGAACAGTTCAACAAAGTGCTCCATGAGAAAGGAATAAAAGCAGCCCTTGATTGGCGCAGAGAATATGTTAAAAAGTTAAGCAATGGCTGAGAAAGACGACAACAGTAATGAATTTTCCTCTTTTCTAATAAAGCATTCTGATCTTGATAATCTGGAAGTGCTCGTTCCAGATATGAATGGCATTTTGAGAGGCAAACGCATCAATGTTGCTGAAGCAAAAACTCTTTATAAAAAAGGTATCAATTTACCTGCTGGAACACACTTGTTGGATTCGGGCGGCAATGTTATAGATGGCCTGGTTCTTGGAACGGATGATGGTGACCCGGACTTGATTGCAAAACCAGTTGAACATTCACTCACTATGGTTCCTTGGCTTGAAAATCCTACGGCACAAACAATCATTACACTTAGCGATCAGGAAAATGCTCCTTATGCGTTTGAAAGTAGAAATATTGCAAAAAAGGCTCTCTCCATTCTTAACAACCAAGGGGTTTTCCCAGTTGTTGCTGTGGAACTGGAGTTTTATCTGATTCATGACCCGGATGCATTGAGTGTATCTCCAAGATATGGGCCTGTTCCTGGAACCAGACTCCATCAAGAGGGACCTCAAGTTTATTCTCTAGAGGACTTAAGAGAATTGGATCCCTTTTTTAATCAATTAAACAAGAATTGTGAGTTACAAAGTATTCCGGTGGGTACAGCCATATCTGAATTTTCAGCAGGGCAATTTGAAGTCAATTTGCACCATGTGGATGATCCAGTACTCGCTTGTGATCAAGCACTTCTGCTCAGGCGTGCGGTCCGTGAAACGGCAAAGTCATTTGGTTTGGGTGCGACTTTTATGGCGAAACCATTTATGGAATCTGCTGGTTCCGGTATGCATATTCACATCAGTCTCAAAGATCAGGAGGGTGAAAATTTATTTAAGTTCGATAAGGGCGATAAGACAGGATTCAATCAAGCTTTGCAAAACGCAGTCGGTGGGCTAGTACAGACAATGAGTGAAGGTGTTGCAATCTTTTGTCCCAATGCTAATTCATACAGAAGATTCCAACCTGGATTCTTTGCACCTATCACACCCAATTGGGGTCCTAATCACCGGAATGTATCGATACGCATTCCATTATCAGATGAGAACAATGTTCGTATTGAGCACCGTGCTGCAGGGGCAGACGCTAATCCCTATCTTGTTTTGGCAGCTATTCTTGGGGGAATAAGTGATGGGCTAAAAAATAATACAAAACCACCTCAAATGATTGCTGAAAGTGAGGTCATTAACCCAGAAATTACACTCCCTGTGAGATGGGAAACGGCATTGGGTGCTTTTGAAAAGGCCAACATATTACCTAACTATTTGGGAGCAGAATACAGTAAAGTTTTTTTGCACTCCAGGCGTTGTGAATGTGATCGTTTTCATTCTCAGATTGGCAATAAAGATTTTGAGTGGTACTTAAGGTCTATTTAAATAATTATGCGGCAGAATAAGCTTTTTAAAAATGATATTTCTATAAAAGAAAAAGAGTCAATTTTAATTGATGGCATCAAAACTAATAGAATTTATGGAGAATTTTGGACCAGTAAACAGAGACAGGCAAGTTCATTACAAGAAATCTCATACAGAGCTTGTTTTAAACCTCAATTACCAAGATACTTCATCCAGAAATATACCTCTGCAAATGAAATAGTTTACGATCCTTTCGCAGGAAGAGGCACTACAACAATTGAAGCAGGACTTTTGGGGCGTAAAGTTATACAAAATGATATTAATCCATTATCCATTGTTTTGTCTAAACCGAGGTTGTATGTTCCTACTTTCAATCAAATATCAGAAAGACTAAGTGAAATAAAAATTTCAGCTAGCCTAAAATCCACTCTGGATCTCTCTATGTTTTTTGAGAAAGAAACACTTAATGAAATTCTATGTTTACGTCATTACTTTAAAAGAAAAGTACAAGAAAACACTTTTGATAATATTGACTCTTGGATACAAATGGTTGCTACCAATAGACTAACAGGACATTCTCCTGGCTTTTTTTCGGTTTATACATTTCCACCTAATCAAGCAGTGAGCCAAGCAAGTCAAATCAAAATCAATCAAAAGCGAAAACAACAACCAACTTATAAAGATACAAAGAAACTTATTCTAAAGAAAACACAACAATTACAAAAAAGTCTATCAACAACTGATATTAATAATCTGAGAAATGCTCTTAAGACAAGTTTATTTCTGACAAATACGGCTGATCAAACCCCTGAAATTAAATCAGATTCAGTTTCTCTTATAGTAACTTCTCCTCCTTTCTTAGATGTGGTTGATTATAAAGATGATAACTGGCTGAGAACTTGGTTTAATGATATTAATTCAGATATTATTGGTAAACAAATTACCATGTCAAAAACCGTTGAAAAATGGTCTGAGGACATGCAAAAGATTTTCCATGAACTTACTCGAGTTTTAAAAAAGGGTGGTCAAGTTGCTTTTGAAGTGGGAGAGGTTAAAGCTGGAAAGATAAAGCTTGATGAAATAATTGTACCACTTGGAGTTAATGCAGGATTGTCTTGCGATTCAATACTAATCAATACACAAGATTTTACGAAAACTTCTAATATTTGGGGAGTTAAAAACAACCAACAAGGAACGAATACAAATCGTATTGTTGTTTTTATTAAATAATTTTGAGTGTTGTTTTAAAGATTATTGATCAAACTTAGTATTTTTTTCCGACTCGTTGAAGCGCTTACTCCAATTTGATTATTGTCATACCAAGATCGAACTATTTCAGATGTGATTCTCCAATAAGGGATTTTTGGGAATTTAAGGATATCGCAAAGAATATAACCTTCAATCTCATCTAGTTTTTTAAGAAAACCTTCTTCGTCAAATTTTCTACCACTACCGACTTGAAAGCTCGGAGAGAAATATGTACCACCTTTAGTAATAGATCTTACTTCCCATTTGTTCTGATCTTGTAATAAGTCATAACCGGCACCCTCAGTTTTAGCTAATTTTCCACCAACCTGGTCTCTAATTTTCCTTTCACAGATAAATGAAACTCTTCTGCCATCTGTGAAATATTCTATTACATCGCTTTCAGTGAGTTTGAGTGCTCTTGAGATTTGAGACAAATCCCATTCCATGTAGTTTTCAGGTGATGCCATATTTTTTCTACTATAGGGTCTCTTGATCCAAATTATTTATTGCCTAGCTTTATTTATTAACTGTTGATTCGTAATATTACAAATATCTTCTTCCAAACCTTTTGATACTTTTATCTGTTCATCTAGTATTAGGAAATTGGCTGCTTTACCAAACTCACTCCAATTAGGATGCTCGCTACTGTTTGGATTCCCAGTTTTTGCAAATTGAGTCCAATAACTCATCATGGCTTCGGTTAGTTTTTTATCAATATTATTCGTTGGTAACCATTCATCATGGGTATTAAAAACATAGGGAATTTCAGCACCATGATAAGAAAGTATCTTCTCACTGCCTTCACGCATGCGAGTAAAATGGTATTGGTAGACGTTGTTTCCATTTTTTGCAAGAGATCTGGCAATGAAAATTGAAGGACAAAGCGTTTGTTGATTTGTTGTCAAATGATCCATGGCAAGTCTCGGATCTTCTAGATCCAGCAATGAGAGTAATTGGTTTTGATGCTCTGGGTAGTATTTCTCAATAAGCTGATTAATATCATTCTCTGTGATGGCTTCATCAATATACATATAATCCTCATTCTTGTTACTGCCAATCATCAGATCAACGTTATTGAATGACCCTTCCTCAAGTAATTGAGCCACATTGTTTGGTATCAATTCACCATCGATGCTTGGCTTATAGGGATAGTTAAGACTTATTGAAGCTGATAATAGCTTTTCAGCTGATAGAGTTTTCATGGTTTCTAAATCAGGGGCATTCAATACAGTTTGTGTCTTTACTCCTAACTTCTGTGCCTTATCTTTTGATCTCCAGTTGTATAGATTATAGGCACCGCTTTGGATGATTCCTCTTTTAAATAAACCCCTACTTTTTGGTGAAGCGATTAAATAGGAAACATGAGCTCCACCCGCTGATTCCCCGAAGTAGGTAATATTTTCAGGATCACCCCCATAAAATGAGATATGATCTTTGACCCATTGCAAGGCCATAATTTCATCTTCAAGACCAAAATTTCCAGTTTGATTCGACATCTCAGGGTGGTCAAAAAAACCAAAGATATTCAATCTGTAATTGATAGAGACCACCACCACATCTTTGTTGGCAAGATGATGACCTAAATAATTGGGCTCATAGGACCATCCCGCTGTATCTGCCCCTCCATGCACCCAAACCATGACAGGTTTCTTACTGGTCTGATCAAGGGAATTTGTCCATATATTGAGATAGAGACAATCTTCACTGACTTCATCAACATGTTGAAAAACAGAGCGAGGATTATCAAACAGCTCTGCGACATCTTGGTACCATACGGTAGTGTATTCATCTTGCATGCAGGCCGGTTTAAAGTTCTGAGCATTGATTACTTCTGGATCTGGCGATAAAGGAACGGGTGATTGCCACCGTAGATCTTCTACTGGGGGTTTGGCATAGGGAATCCCTCTGAAGATGTACAGTTCATAGTCATTGTCAAACATCCCTTCTACTTGTGAATTGTGCAGATTAATTGAAACTTTCACTTCAGATAGTGTTGCTTTCATAGGAGTAAGAAAGAGAATTAGAGTGATGAGGGTTCGACCTATTTGTTTCATTATTTTTTCAAATATTGATCACAACATTGCCAATAATGGAACCTTCTTCCACTGATTGATGGGCATTAACAGTCTCAGACAACTGGAAGGATTTAGCAATAATGGGAGTGAGTGCATTATCACTAAGGGCAGCATTAATCCCTTGATTGATATTAGCTCTATCACTGTCTGCAACGATATAGATGAGATAGGTATTTAATTTCACACTTTTGAACATCAAGTTATAGAAAGGTACAGAGGGGTTAGCTTCAGTAACAGAGCCATAAGCCGCAATCACACCATTGTTTTTTATCACGTGCTCACTGACAGATAAATTTCCACCGAATTCAACCTCAAGTATTCTGTCGACTCCATGACCTTTTGTGAAATCATTGACCGCCTTAATAACATCATCTGTTTTGTAGTTCACCACTAGATCTGCACCAGCAGCTTCAGCTACGGTCGCTTTATCATCACCACTGACTGTAGAGATAACATGTGCTCCTGACCATTTTGCAAGTTGTATGCCTAGATAACCTACAGCTCCGGCACCTCCAGTTATTAATATAGTTTGATCTTTTACTGGACCATCAGCAAAGATACCGTAATAGGCAGTTGATGCTGGTATGCCTAAGCAAGCAGCGGTTTCAAATGAAACATTCTCAGGCATAGCAACCGCTTGCGAGGAGGGAAGCACGATCAGTTCAGCACAGGTCCCAAAAGCTCTTCCAAAAGCACCGTTCCAGATCCATACTCGTTCACCAATCCTATCTTCACTGACCTCTTCACCAACTTCTACAATAATACCGCCACCATCCGAATGAGGGATGATTCGGGGAAATTGCAATTCTCCTCTTGCTCCAGCTCTAATCTTTACATCAGAAGGATTAACCCCGGATGTATTCAATTTGACTAATACTTCGCCATCGTTAATCTGAGGGTCTTCCAAGTCTCCATAATTTAGGACTTGTTCTGCTTCCCCAATAGACTCATACCAAACTGCTTTCACTCGTTATGGTCCTCTTTGGTTCTAATTTGGCTTAAGCTTTCTGTGTGTCCATCTATTGACATTGCTTGTCCTGAAATCTTGGATGCGATGGGTGACAGTAGATATTTTACCATCCCAGTAATTTCTTCTGGATCAATGAAGGTTCTCAGTGAAGTTTGGTTTAAATAGGCTTCCTTGATCATAGTCGGATCTGTATTTCTTTCACTGGCTTCTTGTTTGATTACCTTTTCAATTCTCGGGCCATTAACCGATCCGGGGCAAATTGCATTGACACGGATGTTGTCTTGACCCAATT
>CAXGBD010000015.1:0-22265 GCA_964008355.1 uncultured Gammaproteobacteria bacterium
GCAATATAATTTTTGAATTCAGAGGAGAATTGACACAATCGATTATTAGGTTTCCCGGAGATTAGGTCAAAGAAAAACTGCACGAGAACAATAATATAAAGAAGAAACCTACATACGCCAAAAGCAAACAAGAACAAAAGAACGTAGAGTCCTTTTATCAATCGATCCTTGACTGGATAGGTTTCTTCCATTAACTACTCATTCAGTAAAACTGACACAAAATACTATTAGTTGACTTAATTTACAAGGGTCATATCACTGTCTCTTTATACATTATTGTTGCTGGAATAAATGTGTATGTATTATGGAGTTTTATATCGTGATTAATTTATTCTCTGGTATCAATCAATGGCGATTTTATCTTACGATACCACCCAAATATTAGCAGCAAAAGAATCAGTGGAGAAAACCACAATAGTAATGTTTTCTTATTAAAAGACGGCTCATATAAAACAAATTCCCCATAACGATTCAACAAAAATTCCTTGATTTCAAGTTCGGTCTTACCCTCATTTATCTGGTTGTGTATTTGAATTCTTAAGTCTTTAGCCAGATCTGCATTAGATTCTGCGATCGATTGATTCTGGCATACCAGACACCTAACTTCTTGAATGATATGTTGATAAAGAGCTTCTTGCTCAGATGTGAATTCACCCTGGGCGATTGATGATGAAATGCTTATGAAAAGAATAAATAATAAATTACAGATAGCTTTGTTCATTGTTGCATTTTGTTAATGACTGGTAAGATTTCTCGATTCCAGATCTGGGTTGATAAAGGCCCTATATGTTTGTATTTTATAACGCCCTCCTCGTCTATCAAAAAGGTCTCAGGCGCACCATAGACACCAAAATCGATAGCTGTTTTTCCTATTGAATCAACCAATACTTCAGAATATGGGTTTCCTGATTCTTTAAGCCATAACTGTGCAAGTTCTGTTTCATCTTTCCAATTTATACCCACGATTGGAATGGCCTGTGGGGAGTTGCTAAGCTGTACTAAAAACTCGTGTTCCTCTAAACAACCCGGACACCAAGTAGCCCAGATGTTGATTAATGATATTTGACCTATTATGTCTTGTTCAGTTATCAATTGATCTGTCCCCAGAGTAGGTAGATTAAAGGCAGGCATGGGTTTATCGATTAATGGTGAGGGAATATTGCTTTGCCCTTGGTACAAACCTTTAAACAATAGGAAAAAAAATGCTAGAAAAATCAATAGTGGCAAGTACTTCCTAATCATCCTGCTGCACCAATTTTCTTCTTCTAAGTGGTTTGGTCAAATAAACTCTAAACAAACCACCTATAATCATTACAAAGGGCCCGATCCAGATTAATCTTAACAGTGGTTTGTATTGTAAATGCAAGCTCCAAGTCTGATCACCAACATTCTCGCCCAAAGCAACAAACAGATCCCTTGCAATATTTGATTCAATTCCGGCCTCGGTCATTGCGGGTGAATTTCGATCATAAATCCTTTTCTCAGGATAAATAACCGTGATATCACTATCTTTTGAGGATATTTGAATTTCAGCAATAATAGAAAAGTAATTTGGTCCTACACTTTCCTTAATATCATTCAGTTGAAAGATATAGTCGCCTACTTGCGTTGATTGACCAAAACGAAGACTCTTGTCTTGGGTAAGTCCATACGAACTGGTAACTGTAATACCCAAGACAGTTAAACCCAAACCAATATGAGCTAGAGACATAGGTAAAATTTTCATAGCATTTTCTAAAGTATTCATACTTGAAATCATGACGAGTCTTGTTGAAAACATTATTATTCGCTCGATCAAAGGCATTAACCCACTCAGAATCGTCCATCCGGCTAAAATGATACCGATTAAAGTCAAAAAACCAGCATAGCCATAGAAAAAAACTGTGCATCCAATACCGAAAAGAATGGATGCAACCAAAATCCATTTAAGTTTAGAGATCATTATTTTAGTGTTGGAAAATTTCCATGAGGTGAATGCACCTAAACCAATAAAGAACAACAAAGGTAAAAAAGGAATTAAAAAAACAAAATTAAAATAAGGTGCTCCAACTGATATCTTTCCAGCATCAAATATTTCAAGAGCCAAAGGATAGAGTGTTCCGATGAGTATCAAGCCTGATGCGGTACATAGAAAGACATTATTTAACAACAATAATGATGCTCTGGAGAGTATGTCAATTTTCACTGGTTTTTCCTTTTTATATTTCATTGCCATAAGCAACAAAGCACCACCTGTAAATAAACCCAGTAGCCAAAGTATAAAAATACCTCTACTTGGATCAGAGGCAAAAGAATGTACTGAGATCAATATGCCGGAACGAACTAAAAATGTACCCAATAAACTCTGTGAAAAGGAAATGATCGCTAACAAGATACTAAACCCATTAAACAGTTTTTGCCGTTCGGTGACGATAAGTGAATGCAATAAAGCGGTTGTGGTTAGCCAAGGCATTAAGGATGCATTTTCAACTGGATCCCAGAACCACCATCCTCCCCATCCCAGTTCATAATAAGCCCACCAACTCCCCAATACGATTCCCCCGGTTAAAAATACCCAAGCCATAATCGTCCAGACCCTAGCAATGCTTGCCCAATGGAATTGGGAGTGGTTTTTCTTTGAGTTCATTAATGAAGACAATGCGAGAGCAAAAGGAACGGCTAAACCCACGTAACCGGCGTAGAGCATCGGTGGGTGAATAACCAGTGCAGGATCTTGTAAAAGTGGATTCAAACTTCTCCCTTGGATAGGTGGATTAGGTAACACCTCAAAAGGATTAGATGTGAAAATGATGAAAAGAACAAAGCTAAAGCTTATTAAACCTAAAATACCCAATGCAGTTATTTTAAGATCTAAATATTGAGAATTATGTTTCTTTGAAAAAGCCAATAAAAAAGACCACATGGAGAGTAAGAACAACCACAATAAGAAAGAGCCTTCATGAGCTCCCCAAATCGCTGCAATCTTGTAGAGAATGGGTAGATTTGTATTAGAATTAAGTGCTACATACAAAACAGAAAAATCATCAGATACGAAACTATATCCAAGACACACCATGGCCAAGAATAATCCGACAGTATGAATGGTCACGATTCTGCTCATTAATCTATCGCGTTGATCTGTACTTATTTTAGTAAGACCCATTCCCAGAAATGATTGAATGAATGCTGCAACCATTGCGATCACCAGCAATAATTGTCCCAGCTCAGGTATCATCTATGATTGTTCCTTAGAATAATTAGGTTGTTTCTTTGATTTTATGAATTTCAGGTGGCATATAGTTTTCATCATGCTTTGCCAATACTTCTCTGGCTATAAAAACGCCTTCAGTATCCAATCTTCCTGTTGCGATTATACCCTGCCCTTCCCTAAATAAATCAGGCAATATTCCATTGTATTTAACTATTATGAAAACATTACCATCCGTTAAGAAAAACTCGACAGCAACTGAACCTTCTGCTCTTCTAACACTACCGGGTTGAACCAATCCCCCCATTCTAAATTCTCTATCGATTGGTGCTTCTCCTGATTGAACTTGAATGGGAGTAAAATAGTAGAGAAGATTCTGCTGAAAGGACTTCAATACAAAAAAAGAAGCCAACCCAACTCCCAATAGAACAACGATCAACCCCAGTATTCTCCTATGTCTTGGTAGCATTTTTTAGATCTATCCCTGGCTTTTTTTAATGAATGATTTTACTTCCAACAACCTGGATCTAAATCGTTTGCGAGCCGTCAGCCAATTAAGCAAGATAACAAGAACAGAGACTAGAACACTACCCCAAACATAAAATTCATAGGGTTCCCCATTAACACCATTCATGGAAAAAATCTCAGACATTGTCATTCTCTTCACTGAAGATGGACCCTATCCACCTTGTTTTCTTTTCTCGGTTCATTATCTCAGCAGCTGTTCTTCTCATTATAATTCCAAAGAAAAAAAGTGAAAAGCCCAGAATCATAATCATTAGAGGCCACAACATTTCAGATGCAATGGCAGGCTTGGCTAATCTTGAAAGAGTAGATGCTTGATGAAGAGTATTCCACCAAACAACTGAATAGTGAATAATGGGAATATTCACCAGTCCCACGATTGCAAACAAGGAAGCTGATCGATCGGCTTTACTTCTATCAGGAATAGATAGATATAATAAAATATAAGCAAGATAGAGAAATAATAGAATCAATTCAGACGTTAATCTCGCATCCCATACCCAAGCAGAACCCCACATAGGCTTACCCCAAAGCATACCCGTTATAAGGGCTAAAAAAGTAAAAGATGCTCCAACTGGTGCACAACTGTTTGCAAATGAAAAAGCAACATTGGATCGCCAGACCAGACCAACCACTGAACCCATTGCCATTGCAACGTATGCCATCATTGACAAATATGCACTCGGCACATGAAAGTATATGATTCTGTAAGCATCACCCATTTGGTAATCAGGTGGTGCTATGAATAGCCCTCCATACATTCCAATTGATATCAAAAGCAAAGCACATCCTAAAAACCAAGGCTCTAGTAAAATCGCAAGTTTAAAGAAATAAGGTGGGGAACCGAGTTTGTATATTTTTCTTAGATTCATGAGTTGCCAACCATTCTAATCGATTGAGATTCTAATTGCCGCTGCCGTTACAAATGGCCCCAAAGTACTGGTAAAAATCATCATTCCAATCAAAAAATAGAGCGGTGCTGTAGGATCGAACCCTAAAATTGAATACTCAATAGCTTTGGAACCGAAAATCATAGCTGGGAGTGTTAAGGGAATAATGATCAGTGCCATTAGAGCACCAGAATGACGAACACCAACCGTTAATGCAGCAGCCAGTGCAGCAATATTCACAAACGTTGGAGTGCTGACTAAAAGAGTTAGTATGACAATCAATATTGACTGCTGGTCAACATAATAACTCGCAGCAATAAACCCTGAGACAAACAATAAAGGCAATACAGTCACTAGCCAAAAACAAAATATTTTTATGCAAACTACATACGCTAGTGAGTTAGAACTGATAACTAATTGTTCAAGTGACCCATTTGAAACATCTGGCTTGAAAAGACTCTGCATGGATAATAGAGTTGCCAAAAGAGCCGATATTAGCATCACTGGCCCGATAATCTTCAACAACAATATTTGATCATCGCCTGCGGTTAAGGGGAATATTAAACACACAAGAATAAAAAAAATCAGACTGATAAAAACATCGCTCCATCTTCTCAGTGACACTTTTAAATCTCTTAAAAAAATAATTCTGAATACATCAATCATGGGGCATCCAAATTAAAATTAATATCCGAATCAATGATCGGCTGGTCGGTGTTTTCTGTTGAGATCAACATGCCTCCTTGATTCAGATGGGATTGTATTTCAGAAATTAAGAATGCCGTCCCCTTGCCATCAAGATTTGCGAATGGCTCATCTAAAATCCAAAGTATTTTTCCTGATTGGACAATTTTTGATAGGGCAATTTTTCTTTGTTGTCCATGCGAGAGCTTGACTACTAGCTGATCCATGAATTCAGTTAAATTAAATCCTTCTATGATTCTATACTGGTCTTTTTCAGTAGCACTGATGCCAAGTGTATACTCTAGATTCTCCTTCCCAGTTAATTCAGCCAACAGACCGTTTTTATGGCCAAGATAAGCAAGATAGCTGTAGAAATTACTATCAATGGTTTGGCTTTCTATACCATCCCAGTACAGCAAACCACCGGAGGGCACTGTTAAACCACAAATGGTTCTCAACAGACTGGTTTTGCCACTGCCATTGGAGCCATTTACAATTAGGTGTTGTCCTGGGGACAGATCAAAAGATACATCCGAAAATATCAAGTCGTCATTTCGAAATAATTCAAGGCATTCTGATTTAAGATTATGCTTTATCAAAGATCCTCTCCTTGTCTAAGTCATGCTGATTTAGAAATTATATATCCATATTAATGACTATTTTTCCAAAGTGATTGCCGGCTTTAATTCCCATAATCGCACCAGGACTGTCCTCAAAATCAAATTCCCGATCAATGACAGGATGAATGTCGTGCTGGGCAATAAACTCATTCATTTGTTGTTGTATTTCTCTAGGACCTACTGTGATCCCGTGTAAATGAATATTTTTAAACATAATTTGAAACAGATTAATTTCTATGTTCCCTCCCTTGATTACACCAATGGAGCAAATATGACCACCAACGCCCAAGGCTTCCATACTTTGTACTAATGTTCCGGCTCCACCTATTTCAATGACCAACTTGGCACCACCAGACAATTCGAAGGCTTGCCTACCCCAGTCAGTATTTTCTTTGTAATTAATCAACCCATCAGCACCTAAAACCTCAGCCCGTTTCAATTTTTCATCACTGCTGGAAGTAATAATTACATTGGCACCAAGGGCCTTAGCAAATTGCAATCCAAAAATTGAGACGCCACCCGTTCCCATAAGTACAACGGTGTCACCTTTTTGGATATCAGCTGTCTGTAAACAAGCCCAAGCTGTCACTGCGGCACAAGGAAGAGTGGATGCTTCTGCAAAATTCAAATTATCAGGCATTTTAACTAAAGCAGATTCAGGTAGAACTGCATACTCGGTTAGCACTCCTGCTGCATCACAACCGGTAGATATGGATCTTGATTTCGACCAACCCTGGCTATAGTTATGCCAATTTTGAAACATCATCGAGCATACTCTGTCACCCGGCTTAAAACTTTTCACATCATTACCAACTTCTACAACTTCACCAGCTCCATCCGACAGAGGAATTAACGGTAGTGAAAGATTTGGATTGTAAAAACCGTGAGCGATCAAAAAATCCCTGTAATTAACCGAAGCTGCTTTAATCTTTACAATCACTTCACCCAGACAGGGGCTAGGTTTTCCTCTCTCCGTAAAAATTAAACCTTGATCGCTGAATTTTTCTAATTGAACCAATTTCATTACAGCCACTCCTGTGACAATTGCTCAGAGGACCATTTTAATACAGTAAGATTATGAATGCTCTAGAGATTAAAATTAAAGATACTGGGATCAATCACTAGGGGGAGAAAATTATTGATCCCAGTAAGGGTCCTGCCATTCTGGCAGTAAAGAGAAAATTATTGTTGGTGGTTATGTTTGGGTTTTTTCTTGCCTTTTTTACCCTTTTTACCCCGTTTGCCTTTCTTGCCCCATGCTTTGGGATGTTTACCTGCATGCGCTTTCATTTTATCTCCCATTTCTTTCGCACGCTCGGCATTTCTATCAAACTGCTCGAGTTGTTCCTCGGATAAAACACCAGACAGCTGATCTCTGGTTTCATTAAACATGCTCGCTTTTAATGCTTCACCTTGTTGTCTACCCTTCTCCATTTGCTCTCTCATGATCGAGCCAACTTGGGCACGTTGTTCCTCGTCTAATTCAAGGCCTCGGAAAAGCATTCTGAGACCATCTCGATCTCCTCTACTATCTCCTCTACCTTTGCCATGGTGTTTGTGTCTATCACCATCATGATCATGATTATCATGTTGGTGTGATTCCTGTTGACTTGCATTGTTATGGGGATCTGCTGCTAGAGCTGAATCAATCAATAGAACTGAGCTAGAATAAATAATAATTGTCGCCAAAATTGCTAAGAATTGTTTCATTGGTTTTGCCTCCAATTGTATTAAAATTGATGACTTATTATACATCTTGAATCATTAAGGAAATATGAAGAAACAATGAATACTGAACTTCTACAATGATCATTGCATTATAATTCGTAAAATAAAGTCAAAAAATTAAATAATTAATGAAGATTTTTCCAAAACTGTTTATAGGTTTTTCAGCAAGTTTTCTTGTTGTCATAGCTTTTTTAGTTGGTTTTTTGCAATGGAATTTTAAAACTGAATTTTTAAATTACATTCAAGCATCAGAAATAAACCAATTGAGCCAATTTGCAGGTGATCTAGAAGACTATTATGCAGAGGTGCAAACATGGGAATTTATAAGATCCAACCCAAGGATTGCCAATGTGTTGTTGAATGAAAAACGATGGATCGAGAACAATATAATCATGACATCAGGCAACACTTCCAGAGGAAGAGAGTTTACTAGATACCGTTTCACCTTTGGACAGCCTAAAAAAAATAAAAATCTTCTCAGAGGAAGGCTTAGTCTCTACGATGCCAAGGATCAACTGCTTATCGGTTTCAAGACCAAAGAAGTAAATCAGCGTGCGATAAGAACGGTCCCTATTTACTTTGAAAGTAACCAAGTTGGGACACTTGCTCTGCTAGCACCTCCCGGGCTAATTGAACGCATTGACATGCAATTTGCAGAAGCACAACAATCAACTCTATATGGAGCTGCCTTCATTGCATTAATTTTTGCAGGACTGATTTCGCTGCTTTTCACGATGAATTTTACTGGTCCTATCAGAAGGCTAGCCTTAGCAACAAAAGAACTCATTGGTGGGGAATTTAAAACAAGAGTCAAAATCAAAAATAAAGATGAAATGGGAAGATTATCCAGAGATTTTAATATTCTTGCAAAAACATTGGATAAGAACTCAGAAAGTCAAAAGCAATGGATTGCTGATATTTCTCATGAACTTAGAACTCCCTTGGCAATATTAAAAAGTGAAATAGAGTCCATTCATGATGGAATTAGGAATTTTGATGCTGAATCACTGATCTCGTTATCCAATGAAGTGGAACGCCTAAATTCTCTAGTAGAAGATCTCTATGAATTGGCGCTCTCTGACATTGGTGCCATGAAATATAAGATGGCTGATACAAACCTTTCTGATCTTTTATCACAAACCCTCACAGGATATACAGATAGATGTGTGCAAAATGAACTTCAGTTAAACACTTCAATTGATGATTCATTTGAAATCATTGGAGATGAAAAAAGATTGGGTCAGTTGTTTTCAAACTTACTAGAAAATTCTCTACGTTATACCGATGCACCAGGAACTATTGAGGTTGCAATCTTTGAAGAAAGCAGCAATGTTGTCGTTACCTTTTCAGATTCTGCTCCAAGTGTAGATCAAGAATCTATGGATAAGATTTTTGAACGGCTCTTCAGAAAAGATTCATCCCGTTCTAGGGAAAACGGTGGCGCTGGTATAGGCTTATCTATTTGCAAAGCAATTGTGGAAGCCCATTCTGGCACAATCAATGCTCAATCCTCTGCTTTGGGTGGTCTATTCATTGAAATTAAATTCAACAAGAAATAAGTGATGGAAAAAACGATCTTAATTGTTGAAGATGAATTGAAGCTGGCAAATATACTGGTTGAGTATTTACAAAAAGAAGGCTTTAAAACAAAACACATTGATATCGGCACACGAGTCATTCCATGGATTAAGAAACATAATCCCGATTTAATTTTATTGGATTTAATGCTGCCCGCTATGAATGGTAAAGAGATTTGTCAGGAAATTAGAACATTCTCCCAATTACCTATTATTATGATCACAGCTATGGTTGATGAAATTGACCGTCTCATCGGACTTGAGATGGGTGCAGATGATTATATCTGCAAACCATTTAGCCCCAAGGAAGTAGTGGCAAGAGTCAAGGCTGTATTAAGACGAGTCGATCCAGAATATATCAAAAATAACCTATCGAATGGGTTTGAAATCGATAGAGAACGATTCTCAATCACGCTTGATGGAATAAAGCTAGATCTAACTCCAGTTGAATTTAGATTACTTGCCATGTTTGTTGAGCACTCAGGACGAGTTTACAATAGGGATCAAATCCTAAATATGATTTTTGACGATGGGCGTATCGTTCTGGATCGAACAGTAGACACTCATATTAAGAATCTACGACACAAGCTCAAAGTAATTAACCCCAAGACTGATTACATCCGGTCATTGTATGGTGTTGGTTATAGTTTTGAAAACTGATTAAATTTGCTCTATTTTGACTATTTGTGAGCATAAACTTGAATCTAGTTCTAATGGATGACCGAAATATGTTAATTAGATGTCTAATTACTATCAAAGAACTAAGTGGTGCCTTTGTTGGAACTGATTATAAACAACCTGTCTATCAAAGATACTGCTGAGAGTGGAATGGCAAACACTAATCCAAAAGCCAACGAAAACCTGTTAGCCAAAGTGGCTAGTGGTAATCCTGAAGCATTTGAAGAGTTAATTAATAAGTATGGCAACTTAATTTGGTCTATTGCCAGACGATACTTATCCAATCAAAATGAAGCTGAAGATGCTGTTCAAGAAATATTTGTTGCATTATGGCAATCTGCTGGTCGTTTTGACCCAAACAAAGCATCAGAAATTACTTTTATTTCAATGATAACAAGGCGTAGATTAATTGATAATTTAAGGAAGAATAATAAACACAAAGTTTTAAAATCGATTGAAGATTCTTTAAGTGATGATGTTTTTAGCCAAAAATCAAATCTAGAAGAAAATGCCGAAATCTCTCTAGTTATTAGAGCTTTGAAAAAACTCGACATACAAGACCAAGAATTACTCTCTCTTTCAATTTACCAAGGATACTCGCACTTAGAAATAGCTAAATTACTTAATCTACCACTGGGTACTGTCAAGACTAAGATTCGCAGGAATTTAATGAAAATTAGAGAGGACATCAAACGCATAAATACGAAAGTTAAACATCTTTATCATGGATAGAAAAGACAAAGAAAAACAAATATTGATAGAACTATTAGCACTGTCAGCAGTAGAGCATTTATCATTTGAAGATGAGCAAAAATTGGCTCAATTATTATTACACTATCCAGAATATACAAAGGATGACTTTGCTAAAACCGCTGCATTGTCACAAATAGGTTTCTACCTGATGGATGATACCGCCAATGAAACTTTACCGAGTGAAATCAGAAATAAAATCCTAAAGACTTATGATTCAACATCGGATGAGAAAAATACTCTTCCAGGCTTTAATTTTAATAGCTTATTCAAAACTCTAATAAAACCAGCATATGCTTGGAGTATAACGGTGATGTTAACGATTGGTTTGTCCTATTCAATGATTACCTTTAAAACATATGAAAATAATTATCGCTACTTGCCCTTAAAAAGAATGGTTCTGAAAAACACTGCAAAAGACTTAATGAATCATCCTTGGTATGGAAAAACATCAGACTTTGAAACCATTCAAGGTCATGTCATCTGGAGTCATGATAAACAAAAAGGATTTATTACAATAACGGGAATGCCAATCAATGATTCATCCCTAAATCAATACCAAATTTGGATTGTTGATCCCATCAAGTATCTTAATCCCGTTGACGGGGGTGTTTTTGATATAACCACATCCGAGAAAGAAGTGATCATTCCTATCAATCCGAAGTTACCAATCTTCAATGCCAGAGCTTTTGCAATTACGCTAGAACAACCTGGTGGTGTTGTTGTTTCATCCCAGCCACTGCTATTGACTGCTCCAAAAGAACGCCCTAAGCAGAAAATTTAATCTAGTTTTTTCTAAAAACGCGATAAGGCTCGTAGTTATTCAGGATTCCGTACTCACCTTTGTATTCATAACCAAAATAATTCTCAAAAAGAAATAATTTAGGCGGAAAATATGTCAATATTGAGAACATCGAAGTCAAAATCAAGTATCCAGAAAGAACATAATTTTTTGGAACTGAATGAATGGATGATTTCATCATTAACTTATAGGCACAGAAAGAACCACAAGAAAGACCAACAACCATTGTCATTAAATCCATTACAAAAAAACCTGTTCCATAAACTGGAAGGGCTATGGAAAGATACCCATAAAAAGAGATAATAATTCCAAGTGGTGTTGCTATCAGTGAAATTAATTTTGCTAGCCAGTAATTATTAGCAATGTCTCTCGTATAAGTATACTGGATGAGTGCATAGATTAATCCAGGCCAAAAATACATTTTTAGATGCTCCCATGTACTTTCGTTTACTGCTGAAAAAAGGGCAAGAGGTGTCCAAAATTCACTGAGTTCAAAAGAAAAATGTAGAGCTGAGCCTGCTAATATAACCCAAAAAAAACTGCCTACTTCCCAGATAATCAATCTTTTTTTCATAATTCAACCCTCCTCACTGTCAAACAGAAATTGTAAAAAAATAAACCCCGACAAGTGCAATTAAAAAACCTGTACACCTTAAAATAACTTTCCCTGTTCTATAATGTGTTGAAATGTCTGCTAGTACTAAGCCTGTAATATGTAACATTATGGTCCCTGCCATAAAACCAGCAATATAGGGTTTGGGTTCTGCAATCACCGGTATTTCTTGTCCGTGAGCATAACCATGAAATACAGCAAAAATAGCTACAGCAATCATGGCAAATAAGCGGGTGATCTCTTTGTCGGCTGCTAATGCTGCCCCGAGAAATAAAACAGATAAAGCAATACCTATCTCATAACCGCTCATTCCCCCTAAACTAATACCCATGAGCCCACCTAAGAACATGACCGACACAAATGTTAAGGGGACAGACCAAATAGCAGCCCCACCTATTTGGGCACTCACCATACCTACACTAACCATAGCTAAAAAATGGTCAAAACCGAGCACCGGATGAGTAATGCCACTAAGAAAAGGCCCATAAGGTAAACTGTTAGCCTCGTGAGCATTTAGGATCATAGGAAAAGATAAAAGTAATAATAAACTAAGTTTAGTATTCCGATGATCCATAAAGTGTTAGGTATTAATTATTAGATAAAAAGGAGATAACCAGATTGTTCACTTCATTCGGTTGGTCATAAACAGCCGCATGACCAGCATCATTAATGATTTGAATCTTTAAATTAGGTATTAATTTTTTTATCTTTTTTGAAATTTTTTTAGGATCATATAAAACCTCAAATTCACCAAGTATCAAAAGACCGTCGTTCCTAAACTTCTTTAAACGTTTTTTCTCAACAGAAAAGAAGAATTTACCGATTACTTTTAAGCCTTTTATAAAATTAATTCTTGAGGTTCTCTCGCTATAAATCCCCAACGATTTATCAACCCGATAAAACCGAGTGCACAAAGCCATACCTCTTGCCAACTGCCTATCAAATGAACCAAATGTTTTTCCTGATCTTGGCTTGGAAAATGAAGACGCTGTGATTTCATCTTCGAGAACGTCTGCATCTTTTTTCTTAGCCATCGCTCTTGAGAACCATATATGAAATGGCAATCTAGCTCTGGCAAGTCCAGTGGGTCCACACATCACCACTTTGTCTATTAATTCTGACTTGACAATAGCCATATCCATTGCAGTCGTCCCCCCAGTGCTGACTCCAATACAGTGAGGTTTTTCTATACCTAAACCTTTGATTACATCTTCCAACCAATGGGTATAATCATCATTGAAAATGGAGAGTGGATTTGGATCACTTTTTCCTGGTTGCCCTACTACATCAAGGGCGAAGATTCTATAATGGCTAGATAAATCATTGATTTGATGACGCCATAAAGGGGCACAACCTGCAATCCCTGGAATCAATAATACGGGTTTTGCTTCCTTATCGCCCGCAGCGATAACATGCGTTGTTCCAAACCGGGTATTAATAAATAGAGAATCATGATCAACCTGAATTCTATTTTTTAATCGTTCATACCAAGACATAATTTTTTCATATCCTTCAAGTGACTTGTAGAGACTCAAGTCTGGTGAAACTTTTAAATTAGTGTGGTCGATCATCTTAAATTAGAAATTTGTTCTTCATTTAATTCGGTAGAGCTGATCATATGGATTTATAATTATTTAGCTGTATCGAGGGCTATAATTGAAGAGAAGATTTAAAATTCAGAAAATCTGATGATGCAAAGAGAACGAAGGAAGAAATCAAAGGGGAATTTGGTCAATCAACTTCCTTGGCAGGAGGTAATGACTGAGTTTTCTGCTCTGGAAATTATTAGTGAGGATGAGATTGAATCTATTCATCATGCATCCCTCGATGTTCTTGAAAGAGTTGGCATGAAAATCTTACATCAAGACGCAAGAAAAATATTTAAAGATGCAGGTTTGGATGTCGATGAATCCTCACAAATGGTCCATTTTGATAGGAATTTGGTATTAAGTAATATTTCAAAGGCACCTAAAGAATTTACCTTACGAGCAAGAAATCCCAAACGAGATTTAAAAATCGGGGGAAAGCGTATTGTTTTCAGTGCCATTGGTGGCCCAGCTTTTTGCAGTGATCTCGATAGAGGAAGGCGGAGAGGCACTTTTGAGGATCTATGCAACTATATGAAGATCATTCAAAGCCTTAATATTATTCATCAAGAAGGCGGCATGGCATTTGAGACTATTGAATTACCTTCATCAACAAGACACCTTGATTTTTATTTAGCCCAATTTCAATTATTGGACAAAAACTGTCAATCATCTTCCATGGGGAAAGTTAGAACTAAGGATTGCATTGATATGCACCGCATTGCCTTTGATTGCACTAGAGAGGAACTGCTAGAAAATCCATCTGTTATGGGAATTATTAATACAAATTCTCCGATGCAACTGGATATCCCAATGTCAGAAGCAACCATTGAGCTTGCAAGAGCAGGACAAGCGGTTTGTGTAACCCCATTTACTCTATCAGGGGCTATGGCACCAATTAAGCAAGCTGGAACACTGGTGCAGCAAAATGCAGAGATTTTGGCGGTGGTAACCTTAACTCAGTTAGTTAGATCAAGTGCTCCCATTATTTACGGTTCATTTTCTACCAATGTCGACATGAGAACAGGATCCCCTGCCTTTGGTACGCCCGAATACATTAGATCCACGATTGCTGGTGGACAACTTGCAAGATTTTATGGTTTTCCATACCGAAGTAGCAACACCAATGCTTCCAATTCTGTTGATGCACAAGCTATTTATGAAAGTGGAATGTCATTGTGGGCAACCATCATGAGCCATGCAAATTTAGTGAATCACGCCGCAGGGTGGCTTGAAGGGGGTCTAACAGCTTCTTTTGAAAAATTGATCATCGATGCAGAAATGCTGCAGACAATTTCTGAGTCTTTGAAACCCATTGAGGTAAACTCTTACAATCTAGGGGTGGAGACGATTGAAAGTGTCGGTCCTGGTGGACATTTCTTTGACACCGATCAAACCATGAAACACTACTCAACCGAATTTTACACTCCGATGATTTCTGACTGGGAAAATTTCGAAAATTGGGAAAAAAATGGATCCATCACCACACTTGAACGAGCCAATAAGACATGGAAAAATTTGTTGAAGCACTACGAACAGCCAACCCTAGATCCATCTGTCAACGAAGCTTTAATAGCCTTTGTGGCAAAAAGAAAAGAGGAAATCAATAATTCGAGATAATTGAATTTGGTGCCCAGGGCCGGACTCGAACCGGCACGTCCTTTCGGACAACGGATTTTAAGTCCGTAGCGTCTACCAATTCCGCCACCCGGGCCCAAAATTCATGAGGCAAGGATCGGAATCGAACCGACGTCCACGGCTTTGCAGGCCGCTGCATAACCACTCTGCCACCTTGCCATAAAAAAACAGTTAAATTATACCTTTTCAATAGTATTTTCGCTTGCAATCTACAGCATCCTAATGAAATAAGACATCATTTTTATAGACATCTACTTTAAATATTTCTAGAGTAATGGGTCCTAATCATTAATTCAGATAGAAAATGAAAAAATTAACACTGCTCTTGTATATAGTTATTTTTTGCACCGGCACTACAAACATGGTCAATGCTATGAATCCTTTCTTTACAGACTATACAACTCCCTACCAGATCCCTCCTTTTGAAGAAATAAAGATGGAACATTATCAACCAGCATTCGAACAAGGCATGAAAGAACACATCGATGAAATTAATGCAATTGCTGATAATAAAGCTGCACCTACATTTGAAAACACCATCGTTGCCATGGAAAGAACTGGTAAAACCCTAGATAAGGTTGCAGATGTATTTTTCAACCTACTTGGATCAAATACAAATGATGAAATGGATAGTCTCGCTCAACTCATCAGCCCTCAACTCTCCGCCCACAGCGATAAAATATTACTGAACAAGAAACTCTTTCAAAGAATAAAAAGCATTTATGAAGAAAGACACAGTTCATGGTCTCATTCATTCCAAAAAAAGTTAAGTCCTGAGCAAAGGAGATTAGTAGAAGAAACTCATAAGCATTTTGTTCGTGCTGGAGTGCAGTTGAATGAAGCATCTATGAAAAGCTTGACTGAAATCAATCAAAAGATAGCTACTCTCTCGGTGCAGTTTGATCAGAACTTGTTGAAAGAAACAAACGAAGGATTCAGTTTGATCATTAAGGATGAAAACCAATTGAGCGGATTGCCAGAAGATGTAATTGATCAAGCATCAAAATTAGCTGACTCAGAAGGTAATGAGAGTCATTGGAAATTTAAACCAAACAGAGCCAGTATGTATCCATTTCTTACCTACTCCACACAGAGAGATTTAAGAGAAAAACTCTACAATGCTTACATTAAGAGAGGCGATAACGACAACGAACGAGATAACAAAAACATCGCCATAAAAATGGCAGCCCTTCGCATTGATAAAGCCAATCTACTTGGATACGACAACCATGCCGATTTTGTTCTTGAAGATACCATGGCAAAAAATACAAAGAGAGTTAATGATCTGCTTGAGCAAGTCTGGAAACCAGGACTCTCCAGAGCAGAGAAAGAAGTTCAAGAAATGCAGGAATTGATCAATGCCGAAGGAAATGACTTTGAATTTGCAGCTTGGGATTGGTGGCATTATTCAGAAAAAATAAGGCAAGAAAAGTATGATTTTACCGAAGCTGAAGTCAAACCGTATTTTAGCGAACGAAAAGTCCTTCAAGGAGCTTTTGATGTTGCCAATAAACTTTTTCAAATAAGCTTTACTGAAAGATTTGATTTCCCAAAATACAGAGAGAACATCCGTTCATTTGAAGTCAAAAATGAACAGGGTGATACCATCGGAATTTTCTATACTGATTACACCATCAGACCCAATAAAGGGGGGGGAGCCTGGATGAATACTTTTAGGAGTCAGAGTACATTTGACGGCGTCCAAATACCGATAGTGGTTAATGTTTGCAATTTCCCTCCTGAGAACAAAGACGGTTTTGCCTTGCTTTCCTTTGAACAAGCATCAACATTGTTCCATGAGTTCGGACACGCGCTCCATGGATTATTGTCCAAGGCGACCTATCCGAGTCTCTCGGGCACAAGAGTAGCGAGAGATTATGTGGAATTCCCCTCACAACTCATGGAAAACTGGGCCATAGAACCAAGCGTCATTAAGTCTTACGCAAGACACTACCAGACGAATGAACCGATTCCTCTGGAATTGCTTGATAAAATTTCTAAGGCATCTTTATTTAATCAGGGGTTTGCTACCACTGAATACGTGGCAGCTTCCTACCTTGATATGGCCTGGCATACCCTGGAAGAACCCATTGAGGACGCTAATTTATTTGAAACTAAGATTCTTCAAGATTTAGATCTCATTCCTGAAATAACCAGCCGCTATAGAAGTACCTATTTTGCTCATATTTTTGCAGGAGGATACTCATCAGGCTATTACAGTTATCTTTGGACTGAAGTACTCGATGCAGATGCATTTGAGTTATTCAAAGAAAAAGGATTGTTTGATCCAGAGACTGCAAATAAATTAAAAACTCTTATTTATTCATCAGGGAATACTAAAGATTTAATGGATCAATACAGAACATTCAGGGGATCTGACCCAGAGATTGAACCCTTACTTAAACGAAGAGGTTTAATAGATTAGCCCCTGTTCAAATATAGAAATCAATCGGTTTTAATGTTGATGATCTCAAGATTTGGATCTGCCAGGATATCTTTTTCTTTGAATGGCAGTTTCACCCATTTCTTTTGAGAATAGAGTTCTGTTTGATCCTGGAAATGCGGATTGTCAGGATCAGAGGACTGAGAATAACTGAGAATTCCCTCTGCCACAACACCCTCCTCATCCCAAGTTACGGTCTGAAGATAGCTGTTTCCTGTGATCATTTCAGACCATCCTTCCCCTTTGGTGAGCTTGGCTTGCATGGCACTAAAATTGCCAGCATTAAATCCCCCACCAAAAAGAGGTATTTTTTTGCCGTTTCTGATTTCATAATGAATCTCCCCCCACGGCGCATCAAGAGGAATGAGGTTCTCATCAAACACTTGGACCGCAGAATCCAAAGATTGAATTAATTCAGAACGCACTACAGAATCATCAAAATTTAATCCCCTTGGAGTATCGATCGGTCGTTTAGGATCAAACGGTTCACGATGTAGGTTGGCAATTCTCTGAGCTTTTTGCCAAAAAAGATAAAATACCTGATTACCAATACTTTCTATGTTAGTTTTCTTATCCCATTGAGCCAATACTTCGCAAGCACGTGAGGCCTTGTTTGTTAATTCTTCTGGATAAACCCTACACAGTGTCAAAAGATCATCTAAAAACCACTCTCCGGCCAAATTTCGAGCCGCTAGTGCCACAGCTTGTAAGTTTCTCAGTGAAAACAAAGGATTATCATCTAAACCGTCGGTTCCATTGATTCGTTCTTGAATTTGCAATAATGCCAATTGAGTTCTCAGTGAAACCTGATATTCCTCACCTCCCATCACTTTTAAATAGCCAGTCATGGGGTTTTCTAAATTAGCTAACCAATAACTGTCATTGCTATTACTGGCATAATGGTTGGTCCTTATCGAAGCCAACTGTCCTCCTGGAATCAAACCCTCTTGGGGGGATTTTGGATCTGCGATCCAGTTACATTCTGAACGATTACCAGCCAATACCGGAATTCCTAATGGATTTCTCATTAGATTAACCGATACTCTGTTGATTAATTGGCCGGTCGCACTGGGTTGGCAATCCTGCAATTGCTGATCTGTGAGATAAGGAACCGTTGAATAGTCCCCGTAGAATGCCTCTCCTTGATCGTTTACTGCAATGGTGTTAATAAAACTTAATCCTAAATTATCTCTAATTGTGTTAATAAATTGATCGAAGCTCTTCGCCGTTAACATGCCAACAATAGTGGTTCCTATTCTTTGGTTATCCATGGCAACATCACGAATTGCAAAAACTTTGCCATCTCGGTTTGGCCAACCGGTCAAACTCTCATCGCCTAACAACACTCCTGCATCAAGAAGCAAACCAAAGCGACTGAAATGTAATTCTATTGTTTCTGTAGATATCGAATCATCGCTCTCTTTAACTTCTATCTCAATCGGGAAAGATTTTATGTTGGTTCTTTTTTGATTATAGGTATAGATTTTTCGATCTTGGTCGTTCAAATCCAGCTCGTATAAAGTGAATCGATTTGCATTGGACACCGTATGGGTCCAAGCGAATTTCTCGGTAAAACCAACATTGATCAAGGGGCTTCCTAGAATAGAGATCCCCATAACATCAATCTCTTCAGGAATAGTCATATGCACCTGATAAAACCGTCTTTGCCCTCTCCAAGGGTAATGTGGATTCCCTAATAGCATCGCTTGACCTGTTTGAGTGACTTTACTACCCAATGCGTAAGAGTTGCTACCCATTGATTCAGACAATGCAAACGTTTCTAGATTCAAGGCTGTTTGTTCATTACCTTCTTCTATACCTAATGCAAGAACCGCATTAGCAATCCGAGGATCTGAGAAAGAAGCTAGCAGCGTAATGTAGACAGACATTCTAGCAACATCATAGAGATCAATAGGTCTTAACCATTCAGCATTAATACACGATTGATGCATCCCTTGAGGAATATTGTCAAGATAGTGATTATATCCTGCAGCGTAGCCTTCTGAGACCTCCACCATTCTCTTATCTGCGTGCAGCAAACCGTTAACACGAATGGTTGATTTTTTTCCAAAAAACTTTATCAAGGCATCACTAGCAAGGTTTTGATTGGATCTGCCAAAATATTTTGACATTTCACCATTGACTCTCACGACATGTTTGGCGAGCTCACAAAAATTATCGCTGGTAAATTGATAACCATATCCAAAACCTAGATCTCCCCAATCTTCTGCCAAGATGTGAGGTATACCATAGGAGGTGACTCGGATAGTGGCTTCATAATTTCTATCTCCCATCCAACTACAAGAGATAACAAAAAGAAAAGAAATCATTACCAATGAGATTTGTAAATTCTTAGATAAATTTCGTGTCATAGTTACAGTTTAAAAACTGTCTCTAAAGAGTCAACAGTGTTTTTTAATTTATTAGAATAAAAAACGCCCGGTTATACACCGGGCGTCTTTATTTAATCACTACCTTATAACCAACAATTAGAAATGTTTTCTAATATTTACACCAATAGTTCGAGGTTGATTGGTCCTAAAAGCTAGTCGAGCACGACCACCACGTTCACGGTCAAAGGACAAGTGTGCATTCTCATCGGTAGCATTATTGATATACAATGCAGCATCCCAACCTGAAGCTACTTCAACCCCTACTCTGATATTAAAGATCGTATATGAGGGCAACACTAGATCTAAGCTAGTGATGTCTGCACCTGATGCTCCTCCAAATACTAATCCTGAAGCAAAGTCACCAGCACCATAAAGTTGGTCAGTTGGTTGTGTAATACGGTCACCAACATGGTGAACTGTTGCTGAGGCATAAGCATCACCAAGTACTATTGGAAATACATAAGTGGCTGTTGCCGCCAATTGAAGCTCTGGCACAGAAGCTAAACGGTTACCATCTTGGAGTCCTCCCAAAACTGAACCCGTTGCATCCATAACAGTGGATTTGAATTCAGCATTTACAGCACTTCCTGATATTGAGAAGGTGAGATAGTCAGTAGGTTGTGAAACATATTCAACCTCAACTCCACTAGTTTTAGAGTCAGGAACATTAAAGGAAATCCTTGATGAACATGAACCGGCATCCAATGTAGCTTGAAGATTCTCGATGTCTGCATAAAAAACTGCAGCATTCAAAGTGGCTCCATTGCCTAAACGTGATTTTATACCGACCTCGTAATTCCACATAGTTTCATCATCATATGACTGATAACTGCCAAAGATTAATTTATCTTCAGGAGTACACATGTTGGCATTGAGAGGATCGTTCACCCCTCCAAGTCTGACCCCTTGTGAAATCTGTGCATTCAATGTGACATCATCATTCATGTCGTAGCGAAGAAGAACTCTGGGTGCAAATCCGCTTGATGTGGTTTCATTTACTGTGCCTGAATCACCATTAGCAAACAATCCACCTGATGTAATGACTCTACTCTCATCAAGATCGTAGTAACGTCCCCCAAAAGTCAATTGTAACTGATCACTCAGATCATAGGTTGCTTCTCCAAACAGAGCAATTTGCTGAATATCATATGGGAGATCTGAGTTAAATGGTGAATCTAGATTTGAATAACCATTAGCAACAGCTGCAGAAGTACCTGCACCTAAAGTAGCATCTGTCCAAACTGCAGACCCTGGAGTAGGAAGACGCTGTGCGTATTCTCTCTGCATATCTGAATAAAAGAAACCCACTAACCACTGCAATGGTCCGTCAGTATTTGAAGCAAAACGAAGTTCAGCAGTAGTTTGCTCTAGAGCCGTGGTATCTCGCAGATTGGATGGAAGAGTATACATCACAGGATCATATCCTATATCGTGCCATACACTACTAGTCAGAGCAGTTGCATCACGGCTAACAAGAATGTCCCGCTCCATATAGCTACCAACGAAAGTCATATCATAGCCATCAAAGGCAGACTCAACAACAACATCTGCCAAAGTTGTTTCATCCGAGTAACCTTCCTGCCGCAGTAGATGTTGCTGGCGTGGCTTGAAGGTTCTTGCAGTTCTAGTAGTAGTGAATGGATTGGCAAATAAGTTAAATTCCTCTTGTCGATTGTAGCCATCATATTCAGTTTCCTGAAAAATAATTCGAGGAGTAATTGTCAGAGTATCACTCGGTGAGAAGGTTGCTGAAATACGAGCACCATCTCGTGATCCCTCGTTAACGTCTGCATTAAATGTGTCGCCTTCTCCGTAGGCATCAATATAACCTCCATATTCAGTTGAGTATACAACCGCTCGCACAGCACCTCCATTAGCTAAGGGAGTGTTAACCATGGCCTTAATGTGACCACCGTTTGAGCCTTGGCTGATGGTGTTAAGATCTAGAGACAATTCAGCTTCAAATTCATCCACATTGGGTTGATTGGTAATGTATCTAACCGTTCCACCAATTGATCCAGACCCAAATAGTGTTCCTTGAGGACCACGTAGGGTTTCAACTCGATTAAGATCATACAGATCAAAATCGGGTGTAAACAAGGACAATGAAATCACGGATTCATCCATGTAAACTCCAACCTGTTCCTTAAC
>CAXGBD010000016.1:0-21711 GCA_964008355.1 uncultured Gammaproteobacteria bacterium
CGCACGTGGTGGTTTGATTGATGACCATGCATTGCTGCATGCCATCAAGAATAAACTCATCGCCGGTGCCGCCTTGGATGTTTTGGATGAAGAGCCTCCAGGGGCAAATCATCCATTAATTCAACATAAATTTCCTACTCTGATTATCACTCCGCATATTGCCTGGGCAGCAAAAGAGGCTCGACAACGTGCCTTGGATCGCATCGCAGAAAATATTGCCGCCTTTCTCAACAACAAACCCATTAATGTAGTAAATAAATAAGTTGGCAAATGGAAACCAGTTTTATTTATCGAGACCATGCAACTAATAATGAAAGTTTTGGAAGCCTTTGGCGGTCAATAGTTTCTTAGGGTTAATATAGGTGGTTCGTAGACCGACCTTCTGACAGCAAATACACCCACTAAGCCGATACAAAAAGCTCCTGAAAACAATCCTGATAATAAGATCACTACATTTGGAACATAGTTTACATTAAAGATTTGAGTGGCTAGAGAGCCTGAAATAATCATGGTGCCTAATACTGCAACGAAGCCCGCACCAATCCCCAGGGCAACAAATTCTGTAGCCACTGACTGAAATATTTTAGATCGTTTTGCGCCGATGGTATGGAGTAGTGCGCTTTCATAACGACGTTGGTCGGTACTGGCAAGTATGGTTGAAATAAGAGCCAGCACTCCAGCTATAAATGTTAAAAAAAACATGCATTGAACCGCCAATGAGGCTTTATTGATGACTGTTCTAATCTGCTTGACCACGGCATTTAAATCAACGCTGGTAATTGATGGGTGGCTTGATAAAAAATCATCGGTGATCTGTTGTTTGGATTGCGGTATGTTGATGCTGGTAATAAATGACTGCGGTAGATTCTTGCCAATCATGGGTGAAACCACAAAGAAAAAATTAGGCTCGAAACTTTCCCATTCCACTGCCCTTAAATTGGTCACCGTTGCCTTAAAATTAGATCCTCCGGCTGTAAAAATGACTTCATCACCAACAGTAATGCCGATTGATGTTGCAACATTCTGATCGAGAGAAGCGGCCAGGATTGTATCTCCAAGTTCCCCCCACCATTCACCTTCAACAACGCTATTGTTATCCGGCAATTCTCTATACCAGGTGATGTTGGCTTCCCGCTCAATAAATCTTTCCGGCTGGCTTGATTGACGCTCTCCTTCCAGTTGATTAACTTTCAGCAGCCTGCCCCTAATTAATGGCGTAAAACGCATGTCTTGGCCTATTTCTTTGTTAAAAAAATTGGCCATGTCATTGCGTTCGGAGGCTTGGATATTAAAAAAGAAATGATTGGGTGTCTTCTCTGGCAAACTGGCTTTCCAAGTATCGATTAAATCAGATCTAGTTTCACTGAGCACCATCAAGACCATTAAACTCAGACCAAAAACAACAATATGTAGAATGCTCTCACTGCTGCGTTTGCTAATATTTTTTAACCCTAACCGCCAGCCCACACCGGCTTGCTGATTCATGAGAGCGGTACACTTAACCAGCAACCAGCCCATTGCTGTCAATACCATCCCCAAAACAAAAAGGCTTAAGATAATAATCATCACCAAAGTGAAATCGGCCAGAAGAATGAATAAAAAGACCATTAGAGAAGCCATGGCTAACCCATTGATCAACAAAGCGCCTCGATGCTCGTAAGAAAAATCGTTACGCAAGATTCTTATCGGTTGGGTTGTTTTAAGTTGTTGCAGATAAGGAGTGACCGTGCCAACAATTAAGCAGGTTGAAGTCAATAACGCCACCCAGATGGGTTGCCAGGATGGGTCTGGCAAACTGGATTCAAAAACCCCCTCTAATAATCCAGCCAAGATGCTTTGTATGGCAAACCCAAGAGCTACACCAATAGTGGTTGCGAGTAAGGTCATGAGCAATAGCTGGCTGATGAGTGCCGCTAGAATGAATCCTTGTGATGCACCGAAAGTTTTCATTAGTGAGCACGACAGTAGGTTTCTGAGAGCAAAACGTCTGGAAGAAATCATTGCAGCAATAGCAGCTACGATAATAGTTGCCAACCCTGCTAGGCTTAAAAAACGGCTTGAGCGATCTAGTGTTTTTCCGAGCTGTTGTCCTATGTTTTCAATTTGCTGAATTCTAATTTCTGGAGGTAGGTTTTCCAACCCGGTCAGAAAACGATCGAGACGCTCTTGGTTGCCCGCAAACATTTGGCGATACAGTACGCGGCTACCTGGCAGAATGACGCCCATAGATTCAAGGTCGGCAATATTGACAAGAACTGTCGGAGAAAAATTTAAAAAACCAATGTTACGGTCAGGAAAATCATCCAACACGGACTCTATAATAAATTCCCTATCACCTATAACAATGGAGCCGCCCTTTGGGATGTTTAACTGGTCCATCAGTTTTTGCTCTGCCCAAGCATACCCTTGTCGGGGAGCACCTTGATGTTTGTTTATTCTTTGGCCGTTAAATGATCTGAGCTTGAGCGTTCCTCTCAGTGGGTATTCGGGTGAGGTTGCTTTGATCGAAGCCAGTAAATTATCCTCATTAACAATCACCATGCTCAGAAATGATATGGACTCTGCTGTTTTTAATCCTTCCCGTTGAGCCTGCTGTAGGTATACCGATGAAATCGGTGAGCTGGATCGTAGCACCGCATCAGCACCCAAGACTACAGCTGCTTGCTGTTGGATGGAGATTTTAAGCCTGTCACCAAAAAATGTAACGGTGGTTATGGATGTAACTGCCAGAATGACCGCCAAAAAGAGCAGCAACAGGTCGCTATTTTTTAAATCAGATGGAAATTTCTTGATGCCGTATAAGAGCCCTTTAGTCATCTAATCCTGCCCTCATGAATCCGGTAAACAGTCTGGCATTGTTCTGCCAAATGAATATCGTGTGTAACCAGGATGAGGGTAGTGCCCGATTCTTGGTTCATTGCAAATAAGAGATCGCCTAAAGTCTTGCTGCTGGCATTGTCCAAATTACCTGTTGGTTCATCGGCAAAGAGCACTGTTGGTGTGCCTACAAATGCCCTGGCTATGGCAACACGCTGTTTTTCCCCGCCTGATAATTGCTTCGGTAAATGCTTTATTCTTGCCTCCAGGCCCACTCTAGACAAGGCTCTGGTGGCCTTATTTTGGGCATCATGCTCCCCTTGGATCTCCAAGGGGAGCATGACGTTATCAAGGGCTGATAATTTCGGTAATAAATGGAACGACTGGAACACAAATCCGACATTGTCTCCCCTGATTGTTGCTCGAGCATCCTCACCCATAGAAGTAATCTCATGCCCGCATAGAGAAACGCTTCCAGACGTTGGTAAATCAAGCCCTGCAAGAATAGCAAGCAGGGTTGTTTTACCCGAGCCCGATGGCCCAACAATTGCTACTGTTTGACCTTTGTCAACGCTTAAAGTGATATCATTGACTATGGATAATACGCCTTCAGGGCTATTGACCTTTTTGGTAATGTTTTTTGCTTCTATGAGTGGTGTTTTCAAGATGAAATGCAGGTTGTTTTCTTTTATTGTACTAGCTCTCTTTGCCGCAGCAAATAATGCGGATGACTCTGGTGCAAACAATCCTTGCATCCTGATTGTTGGCGACAGCTTGAGCGCTGGACTCGGGGTTGAATATCAAAAGACTTGGCCTAAACTCCTTGAAGATAAAATTAAAGAAGAAGGATATAACTACAGCGTGGTGAATGCCAGCATTAGTGGAGACACCACCAGTGGCGGAGTTGAAAGATTGCCGGAGCTGCTTGTGGAACACCAACCTGCAATTGTCATTATTGAGCTTGGTGGTAATGACGGATTACGGGGTTTGCCGATCACAACTATCAAGAACAACTTAATAATGATGATTGAACAAGCACAAAGCAGGCGAGCTGATATCTTGCTGGCCGGGATGCAGTTGCCGCCTAATTATGGCTCTACTTACACAGAATCTTTTGCAGCTCTTTTCCCTGAGCTAGCCACCAAATACAACATCGAACTCATCCCAAGAATTATGCAAGAGGTTGCACTAGACGGTTCACTGATGCAAAACGATGGCATTCATCCCAATACAGAAGGACAGCAGATAATTTTACAGCTGGTTTGGCAGCCACTACAGTCTGTTTTATACAACTCCAACTGAAGAAACCATGGCTACGCCTACAGATCCAAAATTATTGAAAACACCTCAATTAGTTGCTTTTTTGGAAAAAGCCGCATTAGCTTATCGCCAGGGATCCCCGTTGATTGATGACCATACCTATGACCATGTTTATCTGGCCGAATTGCAAAGGCGGGATCCTGATCATCCCTTTTTGCACCAAGTAGAGGTTGAGCCCGACTTTGGTTCCAGAAGACTGAAGCATCCCGAACCCATGCTCAGCACGGATAAATCCTACTCCATTGAAGAGACCCAAAAATGGGTGGATAGAATCATAAAAGAGGCCAAAAAAATCAACATAGAAGCATCAAAAATAAACGTCATTGTGACTGCTAAGCTCGATGGGATGGCGGCCATGTACCGGGAAGACGGCTTGTTGGTCAATCGTGGTGATGGTGCTTATGGCAATGACATCACTTCGGTGTTTGCTAAAGGGGTAGTGGACACCGGCAATGGGGTTTTTGGGGTTGGCGAATTGGTGATGACTACGGATTATTTTGAAACCCATTTAAAATCCCTCGGCTATGCCCATCCCAGAAATATCTGCGTCGGTGTGGTCAATTCCGATGAGGTCAATGAAGATTTTCTACAAGCATTGAAGGATGGCATGGTTCGCTTTGTTCCCTACTCTACCTTGGATCGCTGGGAAGGCAGTTTTACTGAATTACTGAAGCACCATGATGCCATCCAGCAACAAATCAAAACGTCTTGTGAATACCCTACAGATGGAGTGATTGCCGAGATTAGTCACGAAGAATTAAAAACTGCTCTTGGGTCAACCTCCCATCACAACCGCTGGCAAATTGCGATCAAAAAACGCTCCGCAACCAAGGAAGCCACGGTAAAATCAATCACTTGGCAGATCGGAAGAACAGGACGGATCACCCCGGTATTGGAGGTTGAGCCGATTGAGCTATCCGGAGCTACGGTTGCTCGTGTGACTGCACACCATGCGGGAAATGTAAAATCACTGAGATTGGGTAAAGGCGCTATCATCAATGCTGAACGTTCCGGCGAAGTCATTCCAAAAATTGTCAGTGTGGTCAAACCAGCATCGAGAACTCTGATTGCAACAAAATGCCCCTCTTGTGGAAGTGAGTTATCTTGGGAGGGTGACTTTCTAACCTGTGACAATCATGACCAGTGCCCGGGCCAGGTGCAAAACACCTTGGAACATTTTTTTAAACTTCACGGACAAGTCGATGGACTCGGACCCAAAAGTATTGAAAAAATGGTGGCCGCTGGTATTGATACCCTGGAACTCATTTATGCATCCTCAGAAGAAGATTTTCAGCAAGCCGGCTTTGGGGACGGTCAATCTAAAAACCTTCGTTTAGAACTTGACAGATCCTTGAGTGTTGAACTTGAAGACTGGCGTTTTCTTGCCGGCTTTGGTATCCCACAACTCGGACGTGGTGACTCAAAACGCTTATTGCAAAACATGTCCTTGGCTAGCCTTGCCACAGTGGGCAAAGAAGACCTCATGGCGGTCGAGGGGTTTGCCGAAAAATCATCGGCAGATATTATTCATGGACTACAAAGAAAGTGGCCAGTGATCACTCATATGATGAGCCTTGGATTCAATCTTTTAGTAACGCCTTTGGCATCAGATACAGCAACAGTTCAATCACCCATTGCTGGAATGAAACTGGTGTTTACTGGAAAAATGATAAAAGGATCCCGGGATCAGATGCAACAACAGGCGGTGGAGCTTGGAGCCAAAACACAGAGTTTGGTTTCAGCAAAGACAGACCTCTTAGTATGTGGAGAAAATGTGGGACCAAAAAAGCTGGAAACAGCTGGACAACTTGGCATCAATATAATGAATGAAGCCGAGTATCTTGAATTAATCAACAACTAACTGGGACAACAAAGAGGTGGGACAATATCTGTGACCAACTGGATGAGCAAAAAAACCTTTATTTTGTTATTAATATTTAATTTATCTGCCTGCTCAATGGTAGGTGGGTTATGGTATGAAAGAATTGATATCTGGATAGCCAATCAGTTGTTGGAGTATGCTGCTTTTTCACCTGCCCAAGAAGATCAAATTAGACAAACAGCCAAAGAATTTAAGCAGTGGCATTTAAAAAATGAGTTGCCGAAATATAAAACAGTACTAATCCGATTTCAGAGTTTGGATGCTCAGACTAGTGTTAGCGAAATCGAAACAATCTACCAAGCTGGTTTCCAACTGAGTGATGGGGCTATCAATTTCTTCAGGCCTTTTTTGATAGAACTCTCTAAGAGTCTCACTAATAAACAGGTCACAGAAATCGGAATACATCTAGACGAAATGCTGACAACAAGAAGAACTCGGTTGGCAAAGGAAAATAATACCTACCAGGAAAGCTTAGAAAAGAGCTTTGTAAGAATTTTCAGGTTGTTACGAGTCAAGCTAAATGATGGGCAAAGAAACACGATCCGGCTGCTGTCTTCTGAACTAGTGGACACAAGAAGTGAATCCATAGCCATTCGAGAGGCTTGGAATCAAGAGCTTATAGAGCTCCTTGCGTTGAGAAATCAGGGTGGTTTTGAGCAGAGACTAACCAGTCATTTAAATATCCTTGGTTCCGAGGATGCCGACACTAGAGCAGTCATTAATGAGATTTCTGCAAACATCATTGCCTCATTTGATGAAAAACAACGAGCTAGGTATCAAATAAGATTGGGAGCTTTTATAATGTCCATCGACCAGATCATTGGCCGTTAAGCACCAAGTACCGACTGGATGCTTTCTTGAATAAGTTCAGCTGCTTGTTTTGGATGCTCTGCATTTTGAATGGGTCGCCCGACCACAATATAATTAGCCCCTCCCTCAAAGGCCTGTTCGACACTAACAACTCTTTTTTGATCATCGGTTGGTCTGTTTTCTACCGGGCGAATACCGGGGGTTATAATCAGGAGCTTTTCACCTACTTCATGTCGAATGTGCTCCAATTCCAGCCCTGATGCTACAATCCCATCACAACCTGAGGCGAGGGCTCTTTTGGCTCTCGAGACAACCAATTCCTGGATGTCACACTGAAATCCCATGTCATCAATATCACCTTGATCCAAGCTGGTCAGCGCGGTCACTGCCAGTATTTTGAGATTACCTTTTTCCGCTGCTGCTGCTTCCATCATCGATTGATTGCCATGGATGGTAGTGAAGTGGGCACCTCGCTTGCTTAGTTTTTTAACCGCGTTAGCTACGGTTGCAGGAACATCAAAAAGTTTTAAGTCTACAAACACTTTTTTATCCCTGCTGATCAACCAATCTAACAGCTCGAAGTATTGGCCTGTCATCATCAGTTCCATGCCAATCTTGTAGAATGTAACACTGTCTGAAAGTTCAGCAACAAGCTCTTTTGCTTGGTCGGTATCAGGAACATCCAAGGCAAAAATTAACCGGTCTCTCAGTTCTGTTTCTGTCTTTATATCACTCATTACTGCTATGATAAACGACTATACTCGGAGATGGCATATCTATCTGTCATGCCTGCAATATAATCAGCAACGGTCTCTGCCCTGCCGGCTTTCTGGGTTAATTCCTCTTGTTTTTTGCAAATCAGCTGGTGTCTTTCTGGCATTTCTTCAGGATTTTCCATCAACCGATTAAAAATAGTTGACACATAAATCACTCCTTGTTGGTACATTGTCTCAACTTTGGAGTGGGAATATAGTTTTGCCCTCAATATAGCTTTTAACCACTTGTGGTCTTTAAACAAGGTATCACTAAAAGTAATCAACGGTTGTTCTAGTCCTTTGACCTCTTCCACTGTTTCAACTTTTGAAGCTTTTATCTTATTTCGGCTAGTATCAATGAGATCCGTAACCATCAAATCAATTATTTTTCTGACACTTTGGTAGATGGCCACCATGTGGTCCTGTTGTCGGTTTTGTTGCTCAGCCTGGGAGAAAATCTTATAAAAAAAAGGGCTTTCTTCCAGGTCGCTAACATTGATTAACCCAGATCTTAGTCCATCATCAAGGTCATGATTATTGTATGCAATGGAGTCAGCTAAATCGACCAATTGCGCTTCGAGTGTTGGTTGTGTGTTGTTGGTGAATCTTTGGCCCAAGTCTCCGATGATTGCAGCTCTTTTTTTAGAACAGTGTTTTAGAATCCCTTCTCGGGTTTCATGGGTTAAGTTTAAACCGGGAAAATCTGGATACCTTTGCTCTAGCTGATCTACAACTCTGAGAGACTGGTAGTTATGCTCAAATCCCCCAAATGCACTCATGCATTTATCTAAAGCGTCTTGGCCCGCATGTCCAAAAGGTGTGTGTCCTAAATCATGTGCCAAGGCAATAGCCTCAACCAATTCTTCATTTAACAATAACTCCCTTGCCAAGGTTCTAGCTATTTGTGCTACTTCAATAGAATGTGTCAATCTGGTTCGATATGAATCACCTTCATGATGAACAAACACTTGGGTCTTGTAGATCAACCTCCTAAATGCGGTCGAATGAATGATTCTGTCTCTATCTCTTTGAAAGCAGTTGCGGTAGTCGTGGGGTGTTTCTGGATGAACCCTGCCCTTGCTTGTCGCTTCCGTCACAGCATAAGAAGCTATTTTTTCCAACACCGCCTACCTTTCGATCCGCAATAATCGATCTAATTGATCTTTAGGGTAATCAGCAGTTGACACTGCCTCACCAATAGAGCGCAACAAGACCAATTGAATCTGTTTATTTTCTATTTTTTTGTCTTTTTGCATGGCCTGGGTCAATTGCTCAAAAGAAACATCGGGTAATTCCAATGGCAAATCAAAAGTAGTCAGAAGTGTTTGGATGCGTGTTACATCACTCTCGGTAATCCAGGACATAATCAAAGAAAGCTTAGAGGCCAAAACCATTCCCACAGCCACGGCTTCTCCATGATGCCACTTGCCAAAACCATGAGCAGCCTCAATCGCATGAGCAAAGGTGTGACCAAAGTTTAACAAAGCCCTGACAGAGTGTTCTTTTTCATCCTGCGAGACAATTTCTGCTTTAATTTTGCATGATTGTTGAATCATTTGGTGAATGGTCTCTGGCTCCAATGCAATGATTTCATTGACATGATCTTCCAGCCACTCAAAAAAACCTGCGTCCTTGATCAATCCATATTTGATCACTTCTGACAAGCCGCTCAAGTACTCTTTCTGGGTTAGTGATCGTAAAAATTGACTGTCACAAACCACGCACTTTGGTTGGTAAAAACTGCCAATTAAATTTTTACCCAAAGCGTGGTTTACGCCTGTTTTTCCTCCAACTGAGGCATCCACCTGGGCCAATAATGTGGTTGGAATCTGGATAACATTAACTCCTCTCATAAACACGGATGCAGTGAACCCAGTGATGTCTCCCACAACCCCTCCGCCGAGTGATACCAGTGTTGAGTCTCTACCAAATCCTGCACCCAATAAAAAATCAATAATTTTGTGCACTGTTTTTAGTTTTTTTTGTTCTTCTCCGTCTGGGAGGACGTAAGATAAACAGTTTTTATTATCAAATAGTTTTGTTATTTTTTCTAAGTAAAGGGGCGCTACCACTTCATTGGTTACAATCAATACATCGTTACCAATAATGTAATCAGCAACAAGATCAGGTGAGTTGGTTAGCCCTTCCCCTATGAAGATTGGGTAGCTATTTTCTTGTAGTTTAACGATCTCTGTGTGCATTGAAGTTCTCTATAATTTTTTCTGCTAACGCTTGGGGATTTTGCCCTTGTGTTTGAACCACCAAGTTGGCTGTTGACTCATAAAATTCTTTTCTTTTGGTGGCCAGCTCCTTGAGCTTTTGCTCTGGATTGCTGGTTTGTAATAAGGGTCTCCTGTTGTTTGGCTTTGCTCGTTTAAGCTGATCTTCTATATCGGTTTCCAAATAAACAACAAAGCCATTATCTCTTATACGCCGTCGGTTATTCTTTGATTCAACGGCTCCACCACCCGTTGCCAATACAATGTTTTGCCTTTGGGTTGCTGCTTTCACCACTCTTTCTTCTCTCTTTCTAAAACCAGCTTCACCTTCAACGTCAAAAATATAAGTAATATTAACGCCTGTGATGGATTCAATTTCACTATCAGTGTCAAGGAACGTTTTGGACAACAAGTTGGCAACAAGGGCGCCTACACTTGTCTTGCCCGAACCCATTGGTCCAATAAGAAAAATATTATTACTTTTATTGTTTATAACCATTCTATTCTATGCGCCTATTCAGGATCAGCACAAACTATCTTAAGTTATTTAACATTGATTTGTCTCAAAACTAGGCTTTTCAGCTTAGCGTTTTTCGACAGGGATATAATCTCTTTCAGTGGGTCCAGTATAGAGTTGTCTTGGTCTTCCAATTTTTGTCTTGGGGCTCGACATCATTTCACACCAATGAGTGGCCCACCCCACAGTTCTTGACAGAGTGAACATAACAGTAAACATTTCCAGTGGAATGCCCATGGCCTTGTAAATAATTCCAGAGTAGAAATCAACATTAGGATAAAGATTGTGCTCAATAAAATACTCATCATTTAAAGCAATTTCCTCGAGTGTCAAAGCAAGTTCAAATATTGGATTCTCAGTTTGATCGAGCTCACCTAAAACGGTGTGGCATGTTTCTTTGATGATGGCAGCCCTTGGATCATAGTTTTTGTAAACCCGGTGCCCAAACCCCATTAATCGGAAAGGGTCGTCGTGATCTTTGGCTTTATCCATGAAATGACCAATTCTGTCTACTGTTTTAATTTCATCAAACATTCTGACTACAGCCTCATTGGCTCCGCCATGCAAAGGTCCCCAAAGAGCCGCAACTCCTGAAGACATAGCGGCATAAGGATTGGTTCCAGAACTACCTGATAGCCGAACAGAAGAGGTGCTGCAATTTTGTTCATGATCAGCATGTAGAATGAGCAACACATCCAAAGCCTTAGAGAACACAGAACTCACTTCATAATCACCAGCTCCACCGAAAAACAAATTTAAAACATTGCCTGAGTAATTGCGAGACTCGTCATACATGCCAGCTGTGCTCCCTTGAATGGTATTCAAGATTGCTGCCGCCAACATAGGTGTTTTGCCCAGCACATTAAAGAAAAAATCATCCCGGCTCTGAGTCTCCCTGATGTTGACGTTTGGATGATATACCGATAGCGCAGCCATTGAGGTAGCCATCATGCTCATCGGGTGTGCTGTTTTTGGGAAAGTTTTAAAAAGCTGATGAATGCCCTCATCTAAATTCATGTTTTGTTTTACCTTGAGTCGAAACACCTCCAACTGTTCTGGTGTTGGTAACTCACCATGATAGAGCAAATACGCAGTCTCCAAATATGTGCTCTGTTCAGCCAGTTGTTCAATAGGATAGCCCCGATAAGCAAGAATACCTAGAGAGCCATCAATGTATGTTATTTTACTCTCGCAGCTTGCTGTAGCCCCATAAGAGGGGTCATAGGTAAAAAAACCTGTTTTTTGATTCAAGCGCTGTAAGTCAATAACATCTGGTCCGCGTGTTGACTGTTTAATATTTAACTCTGAGTGGCTGTCGCCATGGGTGAGGTTAATTATTTTATCTTCTTTACTCATGTGTGGAGAAGTTGGAACAATAGAGAAGAACAAGCATTATGGTTATTATTTTTTCCCGTATCGTTGCCTAAATTTATCAACTCTACCGGCAGTATCAACAATTTTTTGTTGGCCTGTGTAGAAAGGGTGGCAAGCAGAACAAACCTCGATGTTAAAATCATCGCTGAGGGTTGAGTTAATTTGAAATGAATTGCCACAAGAACAGGTCACATTAATTTCATAGTACTGTGGGTGTATGTCTTTTTTCATCTTGAGTAGTGTTGAATTATATTCTATTTACCAATAACAACTTACAGGTTCTCCATATCGGGACGGTAGCATAACGACTTGCTTGTTGATTTTCAAGAAAATCTATCCTGGGTGTTGTTGTCATCCATACTATTGTTATCCACAAAAACTGTGGATAACTTTGTGGATATGTTATTGCTACGAGCAAAAAAGTTCGTTTTTATAACCCAAATGCAAATTGTACAAAAAATCATCAATAAATCCTTAAAATGATATATATCAATAAGTTACAGCGTAACATTATTGTAATATATGAAAAAAAGGCCTGCTCATTGAAACCAACTCATTCATAGTTTTACCCTGTGGGTAATTGTGTTGAGTCGTCACCAGCCTTGAATCAGTATTCCATATAAACTTCAATAGCTTACCTTGAGTCAAGCGTTGATTGATCGGGTGCAGTGACCGTAAAAAGCAACAACAGATCATTTAAAAACTGATGTCCTTTGCTGGTGCTGCTCCATTGGTTATGTTGTTTTTGCAACAAGCCTTGGGACTTTGCTTGTGCAAATAAATCGCTCACTGTGTTAAAAGGTACTCCAGTTTTATGCAACAGCTCCTGTTCTGTAAAACCACTTTTTGTGCGTAGGTAGTTCATTAGAAAGTCTATCATTAAAGTCCTGTTACTAACTTTCTCTGTGGAAAAAAACTGATCCTCTGTGTTCATAACTGCATCCATGTATCTTTTGGGATTTGCTTTTTTCACGTACCTGAAGATGTCCCTTGTTGGCCCTGTATATTTCCCGTGAGCCCCTGCGCCAATAGCCACAAAATCACCATACAACCAGTAATTGAGATTGTGTACACACTGAAAACCTGGCTTAGAAAACGCAGAAATCTCGTATTGTTGATAGCCTGCTTGTTCAAATACATTTTTTCCCTGGTCATGCATGCTCCATATTATTTCATGATCAGGGAGATCAGGTTTTTTAAGGTAATACTGGGTCCCCGCCTCTATGGTTAACTCATAAAATGAAATATGCTCTGGACTTAAGTCAACTAATTGCCTGAGGTCATGGTCAAACTGACTACTGGTTTGTCCTGGCAAACCAAACATCAGATCTAAATTAATGTTCTCAAACCCTGTCTTTTTAGCCTGCTTATACAATTGGATTGTTTGGTTCTCGTTATGCAGTCTGCCAATATTGTTGAGTATTTTTTTTGAAAATGTCTGTGCGCCAACAGACAAGCGATTAATACCCAAAGCTAAATATCTTTCCAGATTATCAGGTTGGCCGATGCCAGGGTTCATCTCCAAAGTGATTTCGATATCATCAGTAAAATTACATTCTTCGTGGATGTTGTCTAATAAAGTTTTAAACGCATCTGGCGGAAATAGATTAGGAGTGCCACCGCCAAAATATATAGATTTAAGCTCGAGTGAGCTATTAGAAAATGTAAGGGTTTTTTTTAAATCAACAATCAGCGCAGATATATATTCACTAGCAGGTAGTCTTTTGTTTAATTTGTATGAATTAAAATCACAATAGGGGCATTTAGATTGGCACCACGGAAAGTGGACATATAATGACGTGGGATGTGTAGCAGCGTTGTGCAATTAAAAACTCAAGTAATTCTTTACAGCATCTATGGCTTGCCCTCTATGGCTTAATTTGTTTTTTAAACCCTGATCAAGTTGAGCCGCTGTTAATTGGGTGCCTGGATCAACAAACACAGGATCATAACCAAAACCATTATGTCCGGTTACCTGCTCAGCAATAAAACCATTCCACTCACCATGAAAAAAATTGACTTTATCAAGCTCTTCCAGGCCAATCAAAGCAATGACACATTTAAACCGTGCGGTTCTTTGTTCAAGCGGAACGCCTGTCATCTGGTCTAATAATTTAGTGATGTTGTCTTTATCTGAAGCGCCGTCTCCAGCAAACCGAGCAGAATGAATTCCAGGCTGGCCGTTTAGGCAATCTACCTCTAAGCCAGAATCATCTCCAATCACAGGTAGTTTGGCTTTCTTGTAGGCCGTTGTTGCTTTTAAGCAGGCATTTTCTTCAAAGGTTTTACCTGTTTCGGGTATGGACTCTATGTTCAAATCTTGTTGCATAATAATTTCAACCTGATCACCCAGCAGCATTTGTATTTCTTTGGCTTTATTGGCATTGTTTGATGCCAACACTATGGTTTTTATACGCACAAGATTAAGATTAAAAAAATTAGGTTTGTTACAGTGAGTGATTATATAGTTTTAACAGGTTATTTTGGCAAACAATAACATAAATCTGGTGGTTGTCTCTGCTCCTTCTGGAACGGGTAAAACAACTATTGTGAAAAAACTTATTTCTCAACGAGCCAATTTTGTAGCCTCCACCTCTTATACAACCAGAGCAAAAAGAGCCAACGAAACAGACGGTGTTGATTATGTTTTTATAGATCAACAACTATTTACAGAAATGATCAATAAGAATCTGTTTGTTGAGCATGCAAAAGTATTCGATCATTATTACGGCACTCCAAAAAAAGAAATCTCACAAGCACAAAAAAAAGGCCAAACAGTTTTTCTTGAAATTGACTGGCAGGGTGCAGCATCTATTCGTAAAACCAATCCAGATTGTATGTCTATTTTTATCGTCCCTCCCTCCAAGCAAGAATTAAAAAAAAGACTGACCAACAGAGCCACCGACTCAGCCGATCAAATTGTACATCGGTATAAATTAGCTGTTCAGGATATTGAGCAATATATTCATTTTGATTGTGTCATTATCAATAAAGACATTGACTCAACCTGCCGAGAAATTATGGGTTTACTTGACTCCTCTCAAAACATAAAACACAACATCAGCAACGAGGCTCTGACTATCATTGAAAGCTTTATTGGACCTCAAATAGAAACTAATTGACATATCCGCGGATCTGGGTAGTCTTGTCTCCCGTATTAATTTTTCTTACTTATTATGGCTAGAGTTACAGTAGAAGATTGTCTTGAGCACGTTGATAGTGTTTTTGATTTGGTCAAACTTGCTTCCAAAAGAGCAAGAAGGATAGCCGACGGAGCTGATACATTGCTTGAAGATGATGAAAACGACAAGCCCGTTGTTTTAGCATTGAGAGAAATTTCAGAAGGCTTAATGGACAATCCTGAATTTCATACCTCTGAGAACGCACTAGAAAAAGAAATTGCTGAAGAGTTAGCAAGGTCATTGAACGAAGAATAGTTTCTTTTTTATTTCTTTTATAAAAAATTAAACAGCTGCAATAATGCAGCCGGTCTGATTTTATTCACTGATAATTGCTTCCATCTGATAGATCCATACCTTTCATCCCTCTCATTGCGTAGAATAGTCAATAGATAAATGATCTTAGTGTGTTATGGAAGAGTTTGCAGATAAAGCAGCAGCAATGATGAGCAAAAAACTGCCTAAATTAATGAGGCAGCTCCACGATAATTTGCATTATCTGGGACAGAGTGATCAGGAGTTTGTGAAAAAAGCTTACGTGTTTGCAAACATTGCTCACGAAGAGCAACTGAGAAGATCTGGCGAGCCCTACATCAACCACCCTATTGCGGTAGCCAAAACCTTGGCAGATCTTCGTTTAGATAAAGAATCCATTGCCGCTGGCTTGCTGCATGATGTCTTGGAAGACAGCACGATCAACTCTGACCTTATTGTTAAGGAGTTTGGTCAAAATGTACTAAATTTAGTTGATGGTGTGAGTAAGTTAGATCAATTAGAGTACTCAGAGAATGAAAGCACACAAGCAGAAAGTTTTAGAAAAATGATGCTTGCCATGATTGAAGACATACGCGTCATTTTAATTAAACTCTCAGATAGGCTGCATAATATTCAAACCCTTGATGCCTTGGATAAAAACAAACAACAAAAAATCGCAAGGGAAACACTGGATATTTATGCCCCGATCGCAAACCGTTTAGGTATTTATCATATGAAAACCGCTCTGGAAGTAGACGCCTTCAAGCATGCCTACCCTTTTAGGCAAAGAATTCTTGGTAACGCATTAAAACGCAGAACCGGCCACCAGAAAAAAATACTACGAACAATCGCTTCAAGGTTTCGAAAAAACTTAGACGAGGCTCGTATTGATGCTGAAATTCAAAGCAGAAAAAAAGATCTTTATAGCATCTATAAAAAAATGAAGAATAGAAAACTCCCTTTTGATCAAATTATTGATGTGTATGGCATCAGGATTATTGTAGAGCAAGTAGAGGAGTGTTATCAGGTACTGGGATTAGTTCATCAAATATACAAACCGATTATGGATAAGTTTAATGACTACATCGCCATACCAAGGATTAACGGATACCAATCACTACACACTAGTTTGTTGGGGCCCGACGGTACACCTATTGAGGTTCAAATCAGAACAAAGGCCATGAACAGGGTGGCTGAAAGCGGTATTGCAGCACATTGGAAATACAAAACAGAAGAGAAAGATGCTGTTCCTCCACAGATCAGAGCAAGAGAATGGCTGGCAACCATTGAAGAAATCCAGGGAGCAACTCATCCTGAAGAATTTTTGGAAAGTATCAAGGTTGATCTTTACCCAGACAAGGTTTATGTCTTCACACCTAAAGGAAAAATTCTTAGGCTCCCGATCAATTCCACTTGTGTTGATTTTGCATACGCTGTCCACACGGATGTTGGCAACAGTTGTATTGGTGCTAAACTTGATCGCCAACAAGTGCCTCTTAGAACTATTGTTCAAAGTGGTCAGACCGTCGAGATTTTAACCAGTAAACAGTCCAACCCCGATCCCAGCTGGTTAAATTTCATCGCGACTGCAAAAGCAAGGCTGAACATAAGAGCCTATCTGAAGAATTTAAACGTTGCTGAAACCATTACCTTGGGAAAAAGGCTGTTTAATCACGCTTTAACAATATTGGGTAAAAAACAACGGAACATTTCAAGAAAACAACTTAAGAACTTTCTAAATGACCTTGGGCTCAAAGACAGCAAAGATCTTTATGAAAGCATTGGCACTGGCGACAAAAACCCAATACTGATGGCTCAACTTCTACTGGGTGAGTCTGAAAGCGACGATACCATGAAAGAAGACAATCCTTTATACATCAAAGGCACCGAGGGAGTTGCAGTATCGTTCCCAAAATGTTGCACGCCCATACCTGGCGATACCGTTATTGGCCATCTAAGCAAACAACGAGGGTTGGTAGTGCATAGAAGAAACTGCAGACATGTATCTTCGTTTATTAAAGATACCAGTCGCTGGATTGGTGTTGAGTGGAGCGAGCGCTTAGAACATAGTCTTTCTACCGACATAAACGTAAATATCATACACAAACCAGGCTCGCTGGCAGAAGTGGCGAGCACCATTGCCGACAAAGGCTGCAATGTTGAGCAAGTAACAATCCTTGATGAGCATGAAGACGAGACCATTGATTTATTATTCTCGGTCCAGGTAAAAAGCCGTTTAGAGTTGGCGGAAGTGATGAGAGCAATTAAAAAAATAAAAAATGTCATAAAAATTACTAGGCGGCTGCATTAAAAAAAATTAACGGCCAACCTTGATGAAAAAACACTTGCATACAAAAAATTCACCTGCAGCAATAGGTCCTTACTCCCAGGCTGTTTTAGTCGACAATCTGGTCTTTCTATCAGGACAAATTCCTCTCAACAATAAAGGAAAAATGGTAGAAGGCACGGTTGAACAACAAGCCCAACAGATTTTTACAAACATAGAAGCCATTCTTGTGGAAGCCGGAGGCACACTCAATGATTTAGTAAAACTAACTGTTTTCTTAACCAGCCTTGATGACTTTGAAGTCATTAATAAAATCATGATGTTGCGTTTGACAAGGCCGTATCCTGCACGCTCCTGTGTAGAAGTCAGTGCCCTGCCCAAGGGTTCTAGCGTTGAGGTTGAAGCTATAGCGCGGATCAGCTTACACACCAAACTACACACTTGATGTTGATACCTCCGAGATGAGCGCCGACTTATTAGATTTAAAAGGGGTTGGCCCTGCTCTAACTACAAAGCTTGAAAAACTAAATGTCTACAGCCAGTCGGATTTGCTGTTTTTACTACCTATCCGCTATGAAGATAGAACCACTATAAAAAAAATCGGCACTCTTGTTGCCGGCGAAAAAGCATTAATTGAGGGGCGGGTATTGCTCAGCAATGTGCTCTACCGTGGGCGTAGGATGCTAGTTTGTCAGCTTTCCGATGATACTGGTATTGTTGCTTTACGTTTTTTTTACTTCTCTAGACAACAAGCCAAAAAACTCAAAAGAGATGCGATCATCCGTTGTTTCGGCCAAACCAGAAAAGCACAGGCTGGGTTGGAAATCATTCACCCGGAGTATCAGATCATAGATCCAGAAAACCCAGCACCACTGGAGCAAAACCTCACTCCAATCTATCCAAGCACAGAAGGCTTACAGCAAGGTCGCCTGAGGAAAATTGTGAGGCTGGCTGTAAACAACCAGATGAATTTGGTTGAAGAACTGCTGCCACATTCAACAATCAAAGAATTTAACTTGATCTCGCTGCAGGATGCGTTATGTGAAATTCATTTTCCAACACAAAAAAACCTGATTTATGGTCATGAAAATAGTGCAAAAAAACGACTCATTATTGAAGAATTGCTGGCCAACCAACTGGCATTAAAAAGACTCAAAAGAAAAACCAGAAAAGAGAGTGCGCTGGCTTTAAATAATGCGGAGCTAAAATCAGCATTGCTCAAAACTCTGCCTTTTCAGCTAACCAAGAGCCAAAAAAAAGCACTGGATGAAATTGAACAAGACTTAAGCAACGATCATCCAATGATGCGCTTGCTTCAAGGCGATGTTGGCTCTGGAAAAACTATCGTAGCCGCCTTAGCCATCCTGATCGCTACTGCTAGCAATACACAAGCTGTGTTAATGGCGCCCACAGAGTTATTAGCGGAACAACATTACAACAACCTCAAGCAATGGTTTGAACCACTTGGGGTCATGGTCGCTTTATTAAAAAGCAAACTGCCTGCTAAAAAAAAGAACATGATTTACGAGGATGTTGCCAGTGGTGTGGCAAAGGTTATAGTGGGCACCCATGCTTTGTTTCAATCAGATGTTGAGTATGCCAACCTTTCTCTGGTCATTGTAGATGAGCAGCATCGGTTTGGGGTTGAGCAACGACTGAGTTTGATGAAAAAAACAGGCCGTCATCAGCAGGTCCCTCATCAGCTGATAATGACTGCGACGCCCATACCAAGAACGCTGGCCATGACCGCCTATGGAGACTTGGATTCTTCTGTAATCACCGAACTACCTAAAGGCCGGGGTGAGATTAAAACCATTATTGTCCCTGAAGAAAAACGCAATGAGGTGGTTGAAAAGATTAGCCATGATTGTTTACAGAGCAGTCAGTCTTATTGGGTCTGTCCTTTAATTGAAGAGTCAGATGATATTAATATTCAAGCTGCTGAAAGCACCTTCTCCTATTTAAAAAATGAGCTCAATCAACTGTCTGTGGGACTGGTTCATGGAAAACTAAACACCACCAAAAAAATAAAAACAATGGAAGATTTTAAAACCGGCACTATTGATATTTTGGTGGCAACCACGGTGATTGAGGTTGGCGTGGATGTCGCCAACGCGACCATTATGGTCATTGAAAACTCTGAAAGGCTTGGGCTGTCTCAGCTCCATCAGCTTCGCGGAAGAATTGGGCGCGGAGAACACCCTAGTATTTGTATTCTTTTATATAAAAAACCACTCTCACCCATTGCCAAGGAACGCTTGGCAGTCATTAGAGAAACTGGTGACGGTTTCTTAATTGCTGAGAAGGATCTTCAACTAAGAGGTCCTGGTGAGTTGCTTGGCACTAAGCAAAAAGGACTAATTGGACTACGTATTGCGGATGTTATGAGAGATGCCTACTTGTTGCCAATGGTTAATAAATTATCCAGCGTAATTGAAGAGCAACACCCTCAATCTACAAAAAAAATTATTAAGCGCTGGGTTGGAGATCAGCTTGAGTATCGTAAAGTTTAATTTGTGGTTAAACTGTTCTCTCTTAAATCACAGGAATGACTTCTAGTGGCTAACATTATTAATGAGATCACTGATAGCCTTATTAATATTAACTGGGTAAGCGCCTCTGGTTTATCAGCCTATCCGGATCTGAGCGCCAACATAAAAAGCTGGCTAACCGAAGCCTCTCTATTAACAATGAGATTAAAAAACCGTGCTCAACATTTTGAGTTAAGGGTGTTAAGCGAAGGCTATAGAAACACGCCCTCGCTGTTGAAGGATTTAGAAATATCTGACCGGGTTTTTATTCGTGAGGTTATGTTGTTGTCGGATGGTGTGCCCATGATTTTAGGACAAACGTCTATTCCAGAAAAAACCTTACGTCGCCACCACTGGTTGTCTAAGCTGGGCACTGGCGCGCTGGGAGAAAAAATTATGGCTTTTTCCAACGTCCAAAGAAGTGATTTTATTTTTTCATTTTGTACAGGCAGTTCGCCTATACTAAAGAAACACGGGATCGACTGTAAAACCACGGAAGGGGAGGGTCTGTGGATGAGAAGATCTAGTTTTGTAATTCAAAACCAACCTTTGTGGGTTGCTGAAATATTTTTACCAAAAATTAAAGAGCTCTAACACCTTTTTTCTAAGACTTTTGTTCTACTCGGTTTCCCAATCTATCTATAAACAATATTTCATCTAGATCAACTAGTTCGTATTGAGAAATACGCTTGCGTCATTCCGCTTACTAATGGACCTTATTTTTTGCCCCCTTCATTATGCTATGATAGTGCAATATGGGCTGATCTCATGACTCTTGCAAAAGCGGAAGAAAATTAGAAGCTGAGAAGTCGTGGTCCACCTAAAGGCTCTAAAAATAAGATAAAGTAGACACTGTCATGGATGAGAAACTGAAAGAGAATATAATTGCAGGAATTAAAATTGCAGCCATGTTATTTTTTTTAATGATGTTCATCGGAACACTTGTCTGGCCTGGCACTGAAAAATTAACTAGTCTCTTTAGCTAAGAAAAGATAGCGCCAATGATGGCCTGTGAGTGAGAAGATCAAGTTTTGTAATTCAAAATTAACCTTAGTGGCTTGCTGAAATATTATTACCAAAAATTAAAGCGCTCTAACGCATTTTCTTATGGCTAGTGTTGAAAAAAAACTATTTAGCTCCGCTAATCCATATATCCAGATCATGCGTTTGGATCGACCCATTGGCATCTATCTCTTGTTGTGGCCTACGCTCTGGGGTTTGTGGTTGGCCTCGCAGGGCCTTCCGAACCTTCGCATATTGATGATTTTTATTCTCGGGGTCGTGGTCATGCGATCAGCTGGTTGTGTGATCAATGATATTGCTGACAGGGATATTGATCCTCTAGTGGAACGAACAAAACAAAGGCCTTTAGCCACTGGAGCCTTGACCTTGCATCAAGCTTGGTTGTTGTTTTTTTTATTGGTGGTTGTGGCTTTTATGTTAGTTCTACAGCTCAATTATTTTACCCTTTTATTGTCTGGTGGAGGGCTACTATTAACTATCGTTTACCCATTTTGTAAGCGTTTTTTTTCAGCGCCCCAATTAGTGCTTGGGCTGGCGTTTAGCTGGAGTATTCCTATGGCTTTTGCGGCAACAGGCCGTGAGATAAGTCTTCTCGTTTATGTCTTATGGGGATCCGTGGTGTTTTGGGTTTTGTTATACGATACCTTTTATGCCATGGCAGATCGAAAGGACGATTTGGCGCTCAGTCTTAACTCGACTGCTATTTTGTTTGGCTCAAATGACAAAGTAATGATTGGATTAT
>CAXGBD010000017.1:0-21038 GCA_964008355.1 uncultured Gammaproteobacteria bacterium
ATCTCCAACGAATGAGATTTTATTAGAAGAGTCACTTCTTGGATGGAAGGAATTTGAAATGGAGGTTGTCAGAGATAATCAAGATAATGCCATTATTGTCTGTTCCATAGAAAACGTTGATCCCATGGGGATCCATACTGGGGATTCAATAACTGTTGCACCTGCTCAGACCTTAACCGATAAGGAATTTCAAAGAATGAGGGATCAGTCCATTGCAATTTTACGAAAAATCGGTGTAGATACAGGTGGATCAAACGTCCAATTTGCAATCAATCCTAGTGATGGAAGAATGATTGTCATTGAAATGAATCCAAGGGTTTCAAGGTCATCAGCACTTGCATCTAAGGCTACAGGTTTCCCAATTGCTAAGATTGCTGCAAAACTAGCAATTGGATTCACTCTTGATGAATTAAAGAACGATATCACAGATCGTCAGACCCCAGCATCATTTGAACCTACTATTGATTATGTCGTGACAAAAATTCCACGTTTTGCCTTTAAAAAGTTTCCTCAAGCGGATCCAAACTTAACGACTCAAATGAAATCAGTTGGTGAAGTTATGGCAATAGGGAGAACCTTTCAGGAGTCCCTGCAGAAGGCCATTCGAAGTTTAGAAACTAATCATTATGGATTAACAAATCTGTATAAAGATAAATCAGTGACTAACAATTTAAGAAAAAAACTTATTACACCTTCAGCAGAACGATTGTTCTATATTGGTGATGCTTTTAGACTTGGACTCAGTATCAGTGAAGTTAATCACATGACTCACATTGATCCTTGGTTTTTAGAACAAATTAAAGACCTAATTGATACTGAAATCAACATCAGTAGATTAAATATAGAAAATATTGATTCAGAAACACTACTTACTTTAAAAAAGAAGGGTTTCTCAGATATCAGATTGGCTGAGCTATTGCACAGTGATGAATTAACAATCAGGGCTAAAAGAAAGGTTTTGAAAATTAAACCGGTATTTAAAAGAGTAGATACCTGTGCAGCAGAATTTGAAACGTCAACAGCCTATTTATACTCAACTTATGAAGATGAATGTGAATCACGCCCAACAAATAAAAGAAAGATCTTAATTCTCGGTGGCGGTCCTAACAGAATTGGGCAAGGAATTGAATTTGACTATTGTTGTGTACATGCATCTTTTGCTATTTCTGAATGCGGCTATGAGTCGATCATGATTAACTGTAATCCAGAAACTGTTTCAACCGATTATGATACCTCGGATAGACTTTATTTCGATCCTTTAACATTTGAAGATGTTATGGAAATTATTGAAATTGAGCAACCAGAAGGAGTCATTGTTCAGTTTGGAGGTCAAACACCACTTAAATTAGCTAAACGATTATTAGATGCTGGGGCACCCATAATTGGTACTTTACCAGATTCTATTGATACTGCTGAAGATAGAGAGCAATTCAAAGACTTGGTGACAACACTCGGTTATCTCCAGCCGTACAATGAAGTTGCAAGCAACCTTGACGAGGCTTTGCAAAAAGCAAAGAAAGTTAGATATCCCATGGTTGTTAGACCCTCTTATGTACTAGGTGGTCGGGCAATGGAAATTATCTATAACGATGAAGAGCTAAAAAAATATATGCATGAAGCAGTCAGGGTTTCCAATGAAGCACCAGTTCTATTGGATCATTTCTTAGATAAAGCCATTGAAGTCGACGTTGATGCAGTCAGCGATGGCAAGGAAGTTTTTATTGGCGGTATCATGGAGCATATTGAGCAAGCAGGAGTTCATTCTGGTGACTCATCCTGTGTAATACCACCAATAAAGTTGTCACAAAAAATTCAAAATACTTTAAAAGATCAAATGATTAATTTAGCAAAATCATTAAATGTTGTCGGACTTGTTAATGCTCAGTTTGCAGTCAGAAAGAATAAAGTTTTCATAATTGAAGTAAACCCAAGAGCATCTAGGACTGTGCCATTTGTTTCCAAGGCAACGGGTAATCAATTGGCCAAGATAGCAGCAAAAACTATGATTGGTATTCCATTAAATGATCAGGAAATTAAAACAAGCACTCCCATGAAGTTTTTTTCTGTTAAGTCACCCGTTTTCCCATTTAATAAATTTCCAGATACAGATCCAATTCTAGGTCCAGAAATGAAATCAACAGGCGAGGTAATGGGTACTGGTAGAACTTTTGGTGAAGCATATATGAAGGCACAGAATGCAACGGGCATAACTATCCCTCAATCAGGTTCTGTATTCATATCTGTCAGGGATCCAGACAAGACCGTAAATTTATTAAGACTAGCAGAATTTCTTATTAGAAAAGAATTTGAAATCATTGCCACAGATGGGACAAATAGGTTTTTAAATGATAACAACATTCAATCATCTCATATTAATAAAGTGCACGAAGGTAAACCACACATTGTTGGTTTGATAAGAAAAGAATTAATAGACCTTATAATAAATACAACAGAGGGCAAACAATCAATAGAAGAATCCCTTTCAATTAGGGCAGAGGCTGTAATTAGAAATGTGACTTATTACACTAGCTTGGAAGCTGCTGTTGCAACAATGAATTCGTTCGATTATTTTAATATAATGAATGTAACAAAAATACAAGATTACTATAAAGTTGAGGTTCATCGTTAAATGGGAAAAGTCTTTATGACTCAGTTAGGTAATGACTCTCTAAGAGAAGAGCTCAAAATGCTCATCTCTAAAGACAGACCTGAAGTTATTAATGCCATTGCTTCAGCTAGAGAATTTGGTGACTTGAAGGAAAATGCTGAATACCATGCAGCAAAAGAGAAGCAAAGTTTTATTGAAGGCAGAATATCAGAAATCGAGTCAAAACTTTCTAATGCTGAAATAATTGATGTAACAAAACTAGATATCAGAGAAAAGGTAGTTTTTGGTTCAACAGTAAAACTAAGAAATATGGATTCAAAATCCATAGTAAAGTATAAAATTGTCGGTGAAGATGAAGCGGATATAGATAATGGACTGATTTCATATATGGCTCCTATTTCAAGAGCAATAATAGGTAAGAGTTTGCTTGATATTGTTGAGTTTGAATCTTCAGAAGAAAAGACAATATTCAAGATTCAGAGCATTGAATATATTTAGTAATTTTCTAAATTGATTAGCAAAACCAACAAACATCATTGGCGAACTCGTCAACATGAAGACTTTTATTTTAAACTGTCTAAACAACAGGGTTTTCGTACAAGATCGATCTATAAGTTAATTGAAATGAATGAAAAATATAGGTTAATCAAACCAAAGTCTTGGGTATTAGATTTGGGTTGCTCACCTGGAGGTTGGTCTGAATACATTGTCAATGAATTATCAAATAAAGGAAGAGTTGTCTCTGTAGATGTTAGTGCAATGAAACCAATAACTAACGTAGATTTCATACTGGGAGATTTTCAAAATGAATCAATACAAAATGAAATTTTAAAAAAAATATTAGGTAAAAGATTTGATTTGATTGTTTCGGATATATCACCTAATAAAACTGGGAATAGTATCACTGACCAGTATCATTTTTTTCAAATTGCAGATGAAATACTTGAATTCTCAAAAAAAGCACTTAAATCTAAGGGTAGTTTAGTTATGAAAGTTTTTGTTGGTTTGGGATTTGAAAAATTTGTGAAGGATTCAAAGTTAATATTTAGAGATACAATTTTTTTTAAACCAAAATCTTCAAAACCTAAGAGCAAAGAAACTTACCTAATAGCATCATCTATTAGGTTATAATTGCCACAGGATAAAATATATGGGTAAATTCTTTAAAAATACTATGGTATGGATAGTTATCGCGATTGTGATGATGACCGTATTTCAATCTTTTTCGCCAAATTCTATTAGACAACAAACACTAGATTACAGCACTTTCTTAGAGTTAGTTAAAACAGGAAATGTTAGTGAAGTTATCTTTGAGGATAATCTAATTAACGCAAGAAAGATTAATGGTGAAAAATTTATTACTTATAACCCAGAAACTGATAACACTGCACTCATTGGTGAACTATCAAAAAGCGGTGTCAGAATAAGTGCATCACCCCCTAAAGGACAAAGCTTATTCATAAGCCTGCTGATTAATTCTTTTCCTGTGATACTTCTGATAGCTGTTTGGATTTACTTTATGAGACAAATGCAAGGAGGAATGGGTGGTGGGAAAGGTGCAATGACTTTCGGTAAAAGCCGTGCACGTTTATTAGGAGAAAACCAAGTAGATGTGACATTTGCTGATGTTGCTGGTGTCGAAGAAGCCAAAGAAGAAGTCATGGAAATTGTAGAATTCCTGAAGGACCCAAACAAATTTCAGAGATTGGGAGGAAAAATACCTCAAGGCGTTTTAATGTTAGGCAACCCAGGATGTGGTAAAACACTTTTAGCAAGAGCCATAGCTGGAGAAGCGAAGGTTCCATTTTTCACAATATCTGGTTCAGATTTTGTAGAGATGTTTGTAGGTGTTGGAGCTTCAAGAGTCAGAGATTTATTTGAGCAAGCGAAAACTCGAGCACCAAGCATTGTTTTCATCGATGAAATAGATGCAGTTGGTCGTCAAAGAGGTGCCGGCTTAGGTGGTGGTCATGATGAACGAGAACAAACACTCAATCAATTACTTGTTGAGATGGATGGATTTGAAGGCAATGAAGGAGTCATAGTTATTGCTGCCACAAACAGACCAGATGTTTTAGATGCGGCACTGCTACGACCAGGAAGATTTGATAGACAGGTTGTGATACCACTACCTGATGTAAGAGGAAGAGAACAGATCCTAAAAGTTCATATGAGAAAGGTTCCATTGGATAAAGATGTGAAACCATCCATTATAGCAAGAGGAACACCTGGTTTTTCTGGTGCTGATCTTGCTAATTTGGTAAATGAAGCAGCACTTCTGGCAGCAAGGGGAAACAACAAAAGCGTCAAAATGGATCAATTTGATAAAGCAAAAGATAAGGTCATGATGGGAACAGAAAGAAAATCAATGGTTATGAGTGAACAAGAAAAGAAATTGACAGCCTATCATGAAGCAGGACATGCCATTGTAGGATTAAACCTTAAGGAACATGATCCAGTTTACAAAGTCACTATAATTCCAAGAGGAAGAGCACTGGGGTTAACCATGTTTTTACCCGAAGAAGACCGATATAGCATAAGTAGATTAAGATTGGTTGGTCAACTAACTAGTTTATTTGGTGGTAGAGCTGCAGAAGAATTAGTTTTTGGTAAAGACTCAGTTACAACGGGTGCATCTAATGACATAGAAAGAGCAACTGAAATCGCAAGAAATATGGTTACAAAATGGGGATTATCAGACAAACTTGGTCCTTTGTCCTATAGCAAAGATGAAGAAGAAATATTTTTAGGACGATCTGTAACTCAACATAAACAAGTATCCGATACTACTGTCAATATAATTGATCAAGAGGTAAGGCAAATTATTGATCAAAGTTATGATGAAGCTAATAGCATTTTAGTCAGTAATGTCAAAAGACTCCACAAAATGGCAGAAGCACTCATTAAATATGAAACTCTCGATGAGGAACAAATTAAAGACATCATGAATGATAAAGAACCAAGACCACCAGATGGATGGAGTATTGATGACGAACCAGAAGATGATGATAATTCAACTGACAGTAAAATAGGTGGTCACGCTACCCAACACTAGAGTCATTATTCAACAAGACTCTAAACCCTAAAAAAGCATTTATTCTCGCTACTCAAAATAAAAACATAACCTGTGTTACTAGCTAAAAAAACAGGAGACTCTATAATTAGAATCCATTATAAAAAGAAGAGACATAATACATAACAATGATAAACAAGAACGGTCAAAATAAATGAATAATAATTTAAAAGTATTTGGGACCGATGGCATAAGAGGCAAAGTGGGTGAGCACCCAATGACTGTCGATTTCACCAATAAATTTGCAAGTGCAATAGCCACAGTTTTAGCACCTAGAGGAGGTACTGTGGTTATTGGAAAGGACACTAGAATTTCAGGTTATATGTTTGAATCAGCTCTGGAAGCAGCTTTTGTTGCACGTGGACTTGATGTTGTGTTAGTTGGACCACTACCAACACCTGCTATTTCTTTTATCACAACTGACATTAGTGCTAATTTTGGGATTGTCATTAGTGCATCTCATAACTCTTACGAATATAACGGGATCAAGATCCTCACAAATAAAGGCGAGAAGCTAGATGTAAGACTAGAACGAGATATTGAAAATCAACTAATCAATGAACCGATCACACTTTCTGCTGAGACTATTGGTAAAGCTCGTCGTTTAGGAGCAGATTCAAGAGACGCTTATATACATTTTATTTCTAGAATTTTCGACAGCAATAAACCTTTAACTGATATGAAAATAGTTATCGATTGTTCCCATGGTGCTGCATATAAAATTGCTCCCAGACTTTTATCAAGTTTGGGAGCAGAGGTTATCCCAATTGGCTGTTCACCAAATGGGTATAACATAAATTTAAAGAGTGGATCTACTAATCTTGAGAATATTATAAATACTGTACCAGCATTATCAGCAGATCTTGGAATAGCATTAGATGGCGATGCAGATAGAGTTGCTCTTATTGACTCAAGTGGGGAGACAATAGAAGGAGACCAGATACTCTATATCCTTTCTAAATTACTCATAAATGACCCTCGATTTAATTCAAAAGTAGTTGGAACAATATTAACTAATTCAGGACTTGAAAAATCTCTTAAAAAACAAAGTATCGACTTATATCGATCAGAAGTAGGGGATAAAAATGTTTTAGACTTAATGAAACAAACAGGGTCCATTATTGGTGGTGAAAATTCTGGTCATATTATAAATTTAGAATACTCACCATCTGGAGATGGATTGATGACATCTTTACTTGTGATAAAAGCTATGATCAATGATAAAAAATCGTTAAATCAATTATTAGATGGGCTAGAACTTGTACCACAATTTAACAAAAACATTGAAGTTAATAGTTCTATCATCTCACAAGAGGTAATTAAAGATATTGCAGATAAAGCAAATACAGTAATGAAAGATGGAAGGGTATTAGTCAGAAAATCAGGAACCGAGCCTGTAATAAGAATAACAATTGAAACTCATGAACAAAAAAAAGCCAATATCGCTATTGAAGCAATCAAGACTCAAATAAGTAAAATAAACTAATGGAAAAACTTTTTATAGCTGCCAATTGGAAAATGAATGGAGACAGTCGTTTTAATACTCACTTAATTAAAGCCATCAATAAAAACACACATGAAAATAAAGTCATAGAAGTTATTATTTGTCCTCCCTTTCCTTACATTGATCAAATAAATAGACTTAAATCGCCATTTATAAAAATTGGTGGGCAAAATATATCTGAGTATGAAAATGGGGCTTTTACGGGTGAAGTGTCAGCATCTATATTGAGGGATATGAAAATGGACTATGTAATTATAGGACATTCAGAGCGACGACAAATTTTTAATGAAACTAATGAAGTAATTACCCAAAAATTTAACTTAGCCCATCAATATAATTTAGTGCCCATTTTATGTGTTGGAGAAACTCTTGATGAGAGAAAAAACGGTCAAACCATTAAAGTGATTGAAGCTCAGATTAAATCTATTATCGCAAACACAGACATATCCTTATTTACTAACTCAATTATAGCCTATGAACCCGTATGGGCTATTGGAACAGGTGAGACTGCATCACCTGAGATTGCTGAAGATGTTCACTTTAATATAAGAAAAATTTTGGAAGCGAATCATTTAGAAAGTCCTACTTCAATACCAATTCTATATGGAGGTAGTGTCAATAGTAAAAACTGTCAAGCTTTATTCGAAATGAACAACATTAATGGAGGATTGATTGGTGGAGCGTCCTTGGATTCATTGGAATTTTCTAAAATATATCAAACTGCAGAGGGTTTAAATAAATGAATAATATTTCATCATTGTTACTTATATTTCATGTAATCATAGCTATCTTAATAGTTGCTCTAATACTAATACAAAAAGGCAAAGGTGCAGATATGGGCTCTGCCTTTGGTGCAGGTGCTTCGGGTACAATATTTGGTGCAAAAGGCTCAGCGAATTTCTTATCACGAACAACAGCAGTATTAGCAACGATCTTCTTCCTGACAAGTTTAGCTTTAGCATATGTAAATAAAGGAACAGTTAAAACTGAAAGTGTACTGGATCAAGTTCAAACTGTTATGCCAATAGATGATGAAACAAATGGTTCAGGAACATTACCATCGATACCTCTTGATATTCCAAACAATAATAATTAGCTAGTATTCTTTTTAGCCGATGTGGTGGAATTTGGTAGACACGCTGTCTTGAGGGGGCAGTAGCGAAAGCTGTGCCGGTTCGAGTCCGGCCATCGGCATAATATTTAAATCTAATAGATATATGCAAAGAAGATTATATTTGATTTTTTTTAACCAATGACTGATACAATGTTGGTGTTTTTATACGCTAAAAAATGCTGGAAAAATATATACCTATCCTGATCTTTTTATCAGTAGCATTAGCCCTTGGGTTATTGTTATTATTTTTGGGTTTTCTTTTTGGTCGAGGAACAAAAAGCAAGGCAAAACTTTCACCGTATGAATGTGGTTTTGAGCACTTTGAAGATGCCAGAATACCATTTGACGTACGTTTTTATTTGGTAGCAATATTATTTATTATTTTTGATTTAGAAATTGCATTTCTTTTTCCATGGGCAATATCACTTAAAAATATTGGACTTACAGGTCTAATTGCGATGGCTATTTTTCTACTGGTATTGGTTATCGGTTTCATTTATGAATGGAGAAAGGGTGCTCTGGAGTGGGATTAGCTAAAGAACAGAACGATTTAATAGATCAACAAGGTCCTGGATTTGTAATCACATCTATCGACAAACTCGTCAATTGGTCAAGATCAGGATCGATGTGGCCAGTAACTTTTGGTCTGGCCTGTTGTGCGATTGAAATGATGCATTCAGCGGCATCTAGATATGATACAGATAGATTTGGTGTCTTCTACAGAGCCAGCCCTAGACAATCAGATGTGATGATTGTTGCTGGAACATTGGTAAATAAAATGGCTCCAGCATTAAGAAAAGTATACGATCAAATGGCAGAACCTAAATGGGTCATTTCTATGGGCTCTTGTGCTAATGGGGGTGGTTATTATCATCACTCTTATTCAGTTGTCAGAGGTTGTGATCAAATAATTCCGGTTGATATTTATGTTCCAGGATGCCCCCCCACACCTGAAGCATTGATCAATGGCATTATTGAATTACAGAAAAAAATAAAGAAACGCAATTAATTTAAAAAATGGTCCGTAAAAAATATAAACAATTACATCAATTACTAGACCAATATTTAACTTCTTATGACATTGGTCAATCATATGATTTTGACCAAATTACACTAGAGATCAACAAAGAATATTTATATGAAATTAGTAAAGTTTTAAAAGAAACAAAACAGTTGGATTTCTCAATGCTCATTGATTTATGCGGTGTAGATTATTTGCATTATGGATTGGACAATTGGGAAACTCAAAGTGTCAGCGGCACTGGATATAGCAGAGCCACCTTGAAAACAAAAAATACTCATGACGGCAGTAACAATGATCAACCAAAACGTTTTGCTGTAATCTATCATCTTCTTTCAATGAGTCACAACTGGAGACTTCGCCTCAGAATATTTACAGGTAGTAAAAACCCGCCAAGCGTCGACTCTGTGGTGTCCATCTGGCCAACCGCCAATTGGTTTGAAAGAGAAGCATTTGATTTATTTGGTATAGATTTTGAAGGCCACCCTGACTTAAGACGAATATTAACTGATTATGAATTCATTGGTCATCCTTTTAGAAAAGATTTCCCAACCTCTGGAAATCTAGAAGTTTACTATGATGAAGATGAAGAAAAGGTTAAATATCGACCAGTATCTGTGACCACTAGGCCAACAGTGCCAAGAGTAATCAGAAAAGAAAAACGAAACAAATGACTGATAAAAGTAACCTCATTTTAAATTTTGGACCACAGCATCCTGCAGCTCATGGTGTCTTGAGAATGGTTATGGAAATGGATGGTGAGGTTGTTGTCAATGCTGACCCACACATTGGTCTGCTTCATAGAGGTACGGAGAAACTGGCTGAAATTAAGCCTTATAATCACTCGATAGGTTATATGGATCGCTTGGACTATGTCTCAATGATGTGTTGTGAACATCCCTATGTTCTTGCTATTGAGAAGCTACTTGGAATTGAGCCACCAGCAAGAGCTCAGTACATTAGGGTTTTGTTTGATGAAATTACCCGCATTCTAAATCATCTATTATGGCTTGGATGTCATGGTTTGGATATTGGTGCAATGGCGCTGTTGCTTTATTGTTTTAGGGAACGGGAAGATTTATTAGATTGTTATGAAGCAGTATCGGGCTCTCGTATGCATGCTACTTACTATCGTCCAGGAGGAGTATACAGAGACCTTCCGGATGAGATGCCTCAATTCCAGGCAAATCGTTTTATATCAGAATCAAAAGTAAAAAAACTCAATTATAATCGAGAAGGTTCATTGCTTGATTTTATTGAAGACTTTACCAACCGCTTTCCAGCGAGAGTTGATGAGTATGAAACTTTACTCACTGATAACAGAATGTGGAAACAAAGAACAGTCGACATAGGTATTGTTTCACCTGAAAGAGCAATTGAATTAGGTTTTACTGGACCAATGTTAAGAGGTTCTGGTATCGAATGGGACATTAGAAGAAAAGAACCTTACGAGGTTTATGATCAGTTAAATTTCCAAATCCCGGTTGGAGTTAATGGTGATTGTTATGACCGTTATCTTGTCAGAGTCGAAGAAATGAGACAGTCAAACTCAATCATTAAACAGTGTGTTACATGGTTGAGGGATAATCCAGGACCTGTGATTATTGATGATAATAAGCTTGCAACACCAAAACGCAGTTTAATGAAACATGATATGGAAGCATTGATTTACCATTTCAAATTGTTTAGCGAAGGCTATACGACACCTGAAGGAGAAACTTACACTTCAATAGAACATCCAAAAGGGGAATTCGGCGTCTATATTGTTTCAGATGGAGCTAATAAACCGTATCGACTAAAGATAAGAACTCCCAGTTTTGTCCATCTCTCGGCGATTAATGAAATGGTGAAAGGGCATATGCTTGCAGATGTTGTATCAGTAATAGGAACTCTCGATATTGTATTTGGGGAAATTGATCGTTGATTAAAATTTTTTGATGACTATGAATGAAAAAAAACTACAAGAACTGCCAGAAAAAGTGAGAAAAGAAATCGATGAGTGGATTAGTAAATTCCCGGAAGGAAAACAAAGATCAGCTATCATCGGATCCTTGCACGCCCTTCAAAAGGCAAATAATGGCAGCTTAACGACGGAACTAATGGATACACTTGCTGACTATTTATGTTTGCCAAAAATGTATATTTATGAAATGGCAACATTTTATTCAATGTTTCAAACAAAAGCGGTGGGTAAACATGAGATATCGGTCTGCACTAACATTTCATGTATGTTATCTGGTTCGGATAAGATTGTTCAACACATAGAAAACCGATTAAATATAAAGCTAGGTGAATCCACAAAAGATGGTAAATTTTTCTTAAAAAAAGAGGAGGAATGTCTTGCAGCATGCACTGGTGCACCAATGATGATGGTGAACCATCAATACATTGAAAATCTTACTATTGATAAGGTAGATGAGGTTATTAATCAACTGGAGCGAGACTGATGACTGATGAGAATGCTGTTTGCTTTTCTATCATTGATCAACCTGAATCTTGGAAGATTCAAACCTATATGAGCTCAGGTGGCTATTTAACCTGGAAGCAGATTCTTCAGGGTCAACCTGGTAATGAAACCAGAAAAAAAATCATAGAAACCATTAAACAATCAGGTTTAAGAGGCCGAGGTGGTGCAGGATTTCCCACAGGCCTAAAATGGAGTTTTATGCCTGAGGGTGATGATCAGAAATACATTATTTGTAATTCTGATGAAAGTGAACCTGGAACCTGTCATGATCGTGAGATATTAAAGCTCAATCCTCATGCATTAATAGAAGGAATGGCAATCAGTGGTTTTGCTATGAATGCAACGGTGGGTTATAACTATGTCCGTGGTGAATTTATTAAAGAGTGTTTCCCACGTATAGAGGCGGCACTAATAGAAGCCTATGCACACGGAATTTTAGGAGAAAATATTCTTGATTCAGGAGTGAATTTTGATCTCTATAATTTCTTGGGTGCTGGAGCCTATATATGTGGTGAAGAAACAGGTCTGATCGAATCATTAGAAGGAAAACAAGGAAAACCAAGATTTAAACCACCATTCCCTGCTAATTTTGGGCTTTATGGACAACCGACAACTGTCAATAACACACAAACCTTAGCAAGTATTCCCAAGATTATTGAGAAAGGTCCTAAATGGTATGCTTCTATGGGATCTGAAAAATCACCAGGAACTATTATCTTTTCTGTTTCAGGTCATGTAAACAAGCCAGGAAATTTTGAACTGCCTCTTGCCATCCCTTTTGATGTTCTATTGGATAAGGCAGGTGGCGTTATTGATGGCAAAAAGTTGAAAGCCGTAATACCAGGCGGATCCTCAACCAAAGTATTAAAAGCTGATGTAATCTCGGAATGCACAATGGATTATGAATCACTTCAAGATGCTGGATCTGCACTTGGTACGGGCGCGGTAGTGGTAATTGCTGAGGGAACATGCATGGTGAATCTCCTGAAAAGAATTTCACAATTCTACTATACAGAAAGCTGTGGACAATGTTCTCCATGTCGTGAAGGAACTGGTTGGATGTATAAAATATTAGAACGGATCACTCAAGGACAAGGAACACAGAACGATTTATCCTTACTACTAGATGTAGCGGGAAGAATAGAAGGAACTACAATCTGTGCATTTGGTGATGCTTCAGCATGGCCTGTACAGAGCTTTCTCGAAAATTTTTATGAAGAATTTGAATACATGGTAAAAAATGATGGAAAATCTTTGGCTGCATGATTATGGAGAATATAAGTAAAAATAAAATATCCATAACCATTGATGAGCAGGAATATACTGTCAATGAAGGCCAAATGTTAATCGATGTTACGGATCAGCTGGGAATCCATATACCTCGTTTTTGTTATCACGAAAAACTCTCAATCGCGGCAAACTGTAGAATGTGCCTGATTGATGTAGAGAACACCGTGAACCCTCAACCTGCATGTGCAACTCCAGTTACAAATGGAATGGTGATCAGAACAAGGTCAGATAAAACCCAAAAAGCACAACAGGGCACAATGGAGTTTTTACTTATTAATCATCCTCTAGATTGTCCTATCTGTGATCAAGCAGGAGAATGTGAACTACAAGATCTGGCATACAGCTATGGGGGAAATCAATCTAGGTTTGAAATGATCAAACAAACAAAATCAAATGATAATTTAGGACCTCTGATTTCGACAGATATGACCAGATGCATCTTATGTACTCGCTGTGTTAGATTTGCTGATGAAGTTGCAGGACTTCCAGAATTGGGAACTATTGGTAGGGGGGATTCTTCTAATATTAGTACTTATATAGAAAGCACGATAGATCATGAACTGTCAGGGAATATGATTGATCTTTGCCCTGTTGGAGCTCTCAATAACAAACCTTACCGATACACTGAAAGGACCTGGGAACTTGATCAGATTAAAAGTGTTTCACCACATGATTGTGTCGGTTCAAATATTCAAATACACATTAAGGAGGGAAAAATAAAAAGAATCGTGCCCAAGTGTAATGAGGATATTAATGAGATTTGGATTTCTGATAGGGACCGCTTTGCCTTTGCAGGCATCTATAGTAATGATCGATTATATGAACCAATGATTCACCAAGATGGAAAGTTGAAAGAGTGCACTTGGGAAGATGCAACTAAAATGTTCTCTAGTGAGTTAATAACTCTTAGAAAAGAAGATAAGAGTAATCAAATGGCTGGGCTCATTTCACCATCATGTACACTAGATCAGCAATATCTATTTTCTTACCTTTTTAACAATCTCAATTGCCACAATATAGATCATCGGATACAACAGGTTGATTTTAGAGGTGATTCAGCCGACTGTGCCTTACCAATGATGGAGATTAAACCTCACGAAATTAAAAATATGGACAACATCCTTGTCATTGGTTCAGACATTCGAAAGGAAGTTCCCATCATTGCCCATTGGCTTAGAAAAGCTGCCATCAAAGGGTCAACTGTAAACTTCATTAATGATCAACCAGGTGATTACTTTTTCCCTATCGATAATTTTGTTCTATCGAGCTCAGAAGCTTTAGCTGAAAATATAGGTCTAGTTTTAAAGGCTTCATTAGAAGAGAATAAAATTGATTTGTATGCTGATTTAATACATTCACTTCAAGCATTATCAAAACCAACATCATCTCACTATCAAATCGCACAATCCTTAGTAAAAGGAAACCAAAATTTAATCCTCAGTGGTCTCACTGCAAACAGCCATCCTGAGTACAGTCTCATTAGAAATTATCTTTATGTTTTGTCACAAATTAACCAATCACATAAAGGTGAGCTGTCTCATGGAGCTAATGCAATCGGGGCTCATATTTTAGGTTGTATTCCTCATAGAAATGCATTTGGAGAAAACAGGGAAGGGGGGATGAATGCTTTGGAAATAAGCACTAATAATCACGAAGTATTAATACTATATGATATAGAACCTGAGGATTGCCTATATGTGGAGGAACTCAAACAAGCAATAATAGGTAGCAAAAAAGTAGTTTATTTTACCCCCTACTTGAACGCATTCATGGAAGAGAATGCAGACATTGTGTTTCCAGTTAATACTGCCTATGAATCGAGTGGAAGTTTTATTAATGTATCAGGCATTGTTCAGAATTTTACTGTGGGAGCTAGCCAACATATCAATAGACCATCCAATAGTGACCTTTTGAATAATATTATCTCATCATTGGAACTGCCCGAGGTATCAACAATAGATTTAGATCAAAAAACCAAGAGCTTTTTGGACCAATCTGTCAGTGAGAAACAAACTATCAGTGAACTTCCAACAACAAACATAAATAAACCTGAAAACAGATTAAGAACTTATAGTTTATACAATGTAGATTCAACCGTTAGGAGATCAATACCACTTCAAGAAACAAGTGATGCAAAATCTTTACAGCCCGAGGAACATTAAGGTGGAAGAATTTTTTATTAATCTATTCAGCTTTATTCCAAGCAACTATATGACCTTAGTGATCAGTTTGATGAAAATCTTAATTGTGACCGTTACTCTATTGTTAATTATTGCCTATTTAATCTATTTTGAAAGGAAGGTTATTGGCTATATGCACGTTAGAATTGGGCCAAACAGAACAGGTCCCAGAGGATGGTTACAATCTATTGCAGATATCTTAAAATTGCTTATAAAAGAAATCATTATCCCGTCGAGTGCAGATCGCTTCTTATTTTTGGTTGCACCATTACTCTCTCTAGTACCTGCATTGGCAGCATGGGCAGTGATACCCTTTAGTGAAAGTTTTATCATAGCTGATATTGATGCAGGTCTTTTATACTTACTCGCTCTGACCTCTTTTGGGGTATATGGAATAATTCTTGCAGGATGGGCCTCAAATTCAAAATATGCATTCTTAGGTGCAATGCGTGCCACAGCACAGATGGTTGCTTATGAGATTGCAATGGGGTTTGCGTTAGTTGGGGTTTTAATGGCTGGTGGGAGTCTTAATTTAGGAGTCATTGTTGAGAGTCAAAGCGGTGGAGTTTTAAACTGGTTTTGGATTCCGTTATTCCCATTATTTATTGTTTATTTTATTTCTGGAGTAGCCGAAACCAATAGACATCCTTTCGATGTTGCAGAAGGTGAAAGTGAAATTGTTGCAGGCTTCAACGTAGAATATTCTGGTATTGCATTCGGAATTTTCTTCTGTGCTGAATATGCAAATATGATTCTCATTGCAACCCTAACCTCAATTATGTTTTTAGGCGGTTGGGAGAGTTTCTTTGCTGGAACTTCATTCTTAAACGGAACAATATTTGAAGTTATAACAGAACCAAATATTTTCTGGCTGGCAGTAAAAGTATCCATCTTTTTATTTATATTTTTTTGGTTGAGAGCTTCATTGCCTAGATATAGATATGACCAAATTATGAAGCTTGGTTGGAAGGTTCTAGTCCCCATTACTATCCTATGGATTGGAGTTGAAGGGGCTATGTATTTAGCACATATCGGTCCTTGGAAGATCACATGACTATTAAACATATAATCAAAACTCTAACACTTACTGATATAGTTAAAGGTCTCGTTATAACCTTAAAAAACTTCTTTACAACAAAGATTACTGTTCAGTATCCAGAAGTAAAAACACCACTTTCACCTAGATTTAGGGGCAAACTGGCTCTCATGAGATACGACAATGGTGAGGAACGTTGTATCGCTTGTAAGTTGTGCTCTGCTGTTTGTCCTGCTCAAGCAATAACAATTGAGTCGGAAGAACAAACAGACGGCACACGAAGAACTACTAAATTCGAAATAGATGCCTTCAAATGCATTTATTGTGGCTTCTGTGAACAAGCATGCCCTGTTGATTCTATTATTGAGACCGATATTTTTGAATACCATATGACTGAAAATGAACAGAGAATTCAGACCAAGGAAATGTTATTAAAGACGGGTGAGGATTTCCGTGAAAGGACCCTTACAAATAAAATAAAAGATGCACAATATAAATAATCATGACATCCCTTGAATTAATTTTTTACATCTTTTCATCAATCTTATTATTATCAAGTTTAGGTGTTGTGTTATTTAAGAACCCTGTTTACTCTGCACTTTCATTGATCTCGTGTTTTATAACCAGTGCTTTTTTATGGCTATTACTAGAAGCAGAATTCTTAGCTCTTGTTCTTGTGCTTGTATATGTTGGTGCGGTCATGGTTCTATTCTTGTTTGTCATTATGATGCTGAATATTGAACTCGAGGTCGAGACTTCACAATTTAATAAGATTGCTCCTTTGGGATTAATTGTCGGTCTCATCATCGTCGGTGAATTAATGACTCTAATCTGGCTTCGCTCGGATCAGTTTCTGGTTACTAGCAGTGCAGTTTCTAGCTTCGATAAAGAAGTTAGTAACTCAGTATTATTAGGAACAAAGCTGTTTACAGACTATATTTATGCATTTGAGATTTCTGGATTTATATTATTATTGGCAATCATTGTTTCAATTTCTCTCACCTTAAGAAGGCGAAAAGGACTTAAGAGACAAATCGTCTCCAAACAAGTTGATATTGATCCGGCAACTAGAGTTAAGTTGGTGGATATGGAGAGTGAGGTCAATAAATGATAACTTTGCAATCCTATTTAACTTTGGCTGCTCTGCTTTTCGCAATTGGTGCAATGGGTATCATTATCAATAAAAAGAACATCATCATTGTAATGATGTCCATAGAATTAATGCTATTGGCAGTAAATTTTAACTTTATAGCTTTTTCCTATTTCAGCAATGATCTCACCGGTCAAATATTTGTATTTTTTATGTTAGCAATTGCAGCAGCTGAGGCAGCAATTGGTTTAGCGATTCTCGTCACTCTTTATAGAAATAAAAACACCATCAGTGTTCGAGAATTTAAACAATTAAAGGAGTAGGGATGCTTGAACTGAGTTTAATTGCTCTCACGTCGCCCCTGATAGGGGGCCTGTTATCAGGATTGATTGGTCCTACATTAGGCAAATGGTTTACCAATGGGGTAACGATTCTGAGCGTCCTCATCTCTTTTTTGATTTCCTGTTTCATATTGTTTGAAATTATTTTAGATCCAAGTTTGATTATCAATCAGGATATTTATACTTGGCTTTCTATGGGTAATTTCCATTTTACTGCAGGAATCCTATTGGATCATTTAACAGTCAGTATGATGGCGGTCGTTACTTTTGTTTCACTGGTAGTTCACATTTACACCATAGGGTATATGCGTCACGATTCTGGATATCATCGTTTTTTCTGCTACATCTCATTATTTACATTCTCAATGCTGACTTTAGTGATATCTAATAATTTTCTGCAATTATTCTTTGGTTGGGAAGCAGTCGGCGTTATGTCTTATCTATTAATTGGATTCTGGTATACGAAAGAAAGTGCGATTAAAGCAAACTTTAAGGCCTTTATTGTAAACAGAGTAGGCGACATGGGTTTTTTGCTTGGAATTGCCTTGATATTTTCAATCATTGGATCCCTGGATTACCAAACAGTATTTACCTCCAATACAATCTTATTGGAAAGAAACATTGTGATGACATCAAACATAACCACCTCAGCATTAACACTAGCATGTTTGTTATTATTTATAGGTGCAATGGCAAAATCTGCCCAAATACCACTGCACGTATGGTTACCTGATTCAATGGAAGGACCGACACCGATCTCAGCATTGATTCATGCAGCAACCATGGTTACAGCTGGCGTTTTTATGATTGCCAGAATGTCTCCTTTATTTGAATTATCATCCACTGCGTTATCTGTTGTTCTAATCATAGGAGCAATAACGGCATTGTTGACTGGATTATTAGGAATTGTGGAATTTGATATCAAAAGAATTATTGCCTATTCAACATTATCCCAACTGGGATATATGGTAGTTGCGGCAGGTGTGTCTGCCTATTCTGCCAGTATATTTCATCTCATGACTCATGCTTTCTTTAAAGCTTTATTATTTTTAGCAGCCGGATCGGTGATCATAGCCTTGCACCATGAACAGGATATTCGAAATATGGGAGGCTTGAGGCGTTTCATGCCATATACATATGTGGCTACTTTAATTGGATCGCTATCATTAATTGGTTTTCCTGGTTTTTCAGGATTTTTCTCAAAAGATGCTTTGATAGAGGCTGTTGCTCATTCAAATGTAGTAGGTGCTGAATTTGCCTATTATGCAGTTATGATTGGAGTTTTTGTCACCGCCCTTTATACATTTAGACTTTTATTTAGAGTTTTTCATGGTCAATTACGTTTCAAAGGTGAAAAGATTGAAGAATCGCCAATGGTCATTATTATTCCATTGATGTTGCTCTCAATCCCTTCGATGATATTTGCTTGGCCAACTGTAGGTGATTTTGTTTACGGTAATTTCTTTGCTGATTCCATTCGTCAAATGCCGAGTGATGAATTATTTGGTTATAATTTCACTGACCCAATGAGCTTCTTAATTCACACCCTTTCAGGCACTGTGGTTTATCTTTCTCTTTTTGGAGTATTGACTGCTTGGTTTTTCTATATTTACAAACCGGATTTACCTGAGAAATTTTTACAATTCTTGAAACCCATACACACGCTATTATGGAATAAATACTATTTTGATCATTTCTACGAAAAAGTAATTGCAAAATCTGTTGCCAGCCTAGGTTCATTTTTTTGGAATTTTGGCGATGTTAAAATAATTGATGATACTTTGGTCAATGGCACAGCCAACACAATTGCTAAATTGTCAGCATTCACAAGAAGAATCCAAACGGGTTATATATACCACTATGCATTGATGATGATGATTGGACTTTCTTTTTTCCTCGCTTGGGCAATCATAAGATCATAAGGAAATCTAGAAGATGATTAAATGAACATACTTTCCACAATCATATTCTTACCCATTATTGCTGCACTTTTCATTATTCTATTGGGTAGAACTAAAGTTAGGAGCGGTTATAATTTAGCCTTGCTCGTGTCGTTTGTGGTATTTGCTCTTTCTCTTTATATCGGCATTGGTTTTGATCCTGGTCTCAATCAATTTCAATTCATTGAACAGGTTAATTGGATCAGTAGTTTCAATATCCAATACCATTTGGGCATTGATGGAATATCATACCCTTTAATTCTTTTGACCACTCTATTGACGCCACTGGTTATCTTAACTTCAAAAACCTCTCCCAAAGATAAATACCATCAATATCTTGCCTCTTTTTTAATTCTAGAAGGGTTGATGATCGGAGTATTTACCTCCTTAGATGGATTATTATTTTATATTTTTTGGGAATCCATGCTCATTCCTATGTTCATTATCATTGGTATATGGGGAGGCAACAACCGTGTTTACGCAACCGTAAAATTCTTTCTATATACATTTCTTGGTTCAATCTTTTTGCTGATTGCAATAATTTATCTTTATTTTCAAACGGGTGGTTATGCAATAACGGATTTTCACACAATACCGTTAACCATGAATGAACAAGTATTTATATTTCTAGCATTTTTTCTTGCTTTTGCAGTAAAAATTCCAATGTGGCCAGTCCATACATGGTTACCCGATGCCCATGTTGAAGCTCCTACTGGGGGATCCGTGATTTTAGCAGCCGTTTTACTAAAAATGGGTGCCTATGGATTCCTAAGGTTTAGTCTGCCGATTACACCAGATGCATCTGCATATTTTTCACCATTCATTCTTGTTTTATCTTTAATTGCAATCGTCTATATCGGTCTTGTAGCGATCGCACAAATGGATATGAAAAAGCTCATAGCCTATTCCTCTATTGCACATATGGGTTTTGTGACTATTGGTATGTTTGTCATATTCGGTTTAGATAATTCATTGATACATACAGAAATAAAAAGTCTGGCAATGACCGGTGCAATTGTTCAAATGATTTCTCACGGATTAATTTCAGCAGCACTATTTCTATGTATTGGAGTCATGTACGATCGGTTACATACTAGACAGATTTCGGATTATGGAGGGGTGATCAATTCGATGCCAAAATTTGCTGCCTTAATGGTATTTTTTGGGCTGGCCAATGCTGCTCTACCTGGAACTTCAGGTTTTGTTGGCGAATTTATTGTCATTCTTGCTAGCTTTCAAATTAATCCATGGGTCGCTTTTTTTGCAGCAACTACATTGATTATTGGAGCAATTTATACTTTGTGGCTCATAAAAAGAGTGATCTATGGGCAGGCCAGTAATAAAAAAGTTGAGGGAATGAAAGAAATGACAACA
>CAXGBD010000018.1:0-20093 GCA_964008355.1 uncultured Gammaproteobacteria bacterium
CTCATTGCTATGCCCTTAATCTGCTCCGCCATTGCTGTAGTAAGCACTTCCGCCTTGTTCACCGCATTACTGTCCTTTGTGCCCCAAAGCGATGGGCTGGCAGATTCAAACTCCTCGTAACCAACAAAGAAGAACAGCCTGTCTTCAATGATTGGACCACTGAAAGTAAAGCCCATAGTTTCTTCACTAAATTCAGGAAACTCACCGCCATCAGGATCATCACCAATATTGTCTTCATCGCGTTCAATGTAGAAGACACTGCCATGAAATTCGTTGGATCCGGATTTCGTTACAGTGGCAATGGATCCACCGGTTGTGTTTCCACGGGCCACATCAAAAGGAGTAACGTCAACTGAAATCTGATCAATAAATTCAAAACCAATTGGGTTTCTCATGCTTCCAAAGCCATTCGGATTGAGTCCAAATGGGTCATTAAAACTAACCCCATCAATGGTGAAATCGTTAAATTTGTTGTTGGCACCCATTACTGAAATTTCAGAATATCGGCTGGAACCGGAGTTAATAGAAACCCTTGGGTCCATTTTTGCAATATCGGCAATCGATCTGTTGATCGTAGGAATGCCATCAATTGCTTCCCGATCAAGAAATGTTCCCGATCCCATTCTGATCGAACCTTCAGGTACCGTTCCTGTTACCGTTATTTCCTCAACATCCGAAGATGCCAAACTAACTGTAACTTCTGTAGTTTTATTGAGTTGCAGGTAAACACCTCCCAATGTTTCAGTTTGATACCCAGATGCTGAAACCGTTATTTGATAAGGGCCACCGATTGGTAAATTCGATAAATAAAATGCGCCATCAACAGAAGCTGATTTTGATTTAGTTGCTCCAGTGGGTGTATGTTCTGCTGTGACAGTTGCTCCTGCAATGTTCACAACACCTCTAAGTGACGAGGTTGTTCCTACGTCGGCAAAGACAGGTGTTGATGAAATTACGAAAAAGGCTGCTAGGAAGAAAGAATAAATTCTCTTAGTCATTGGTACTTCTCTCATTTATATTTGATCTAAATTAAAACCCTATTTTAGCCAGAAGAAAGAGACTAAAAAGTATAAGGAGTAAATATTACTCTATTATTTCTTGATTACAAAATTATTACATCTCTGAGAGGTAAAAAAATAATTTTTTACCAATAAATATACAAATATTATTGATAAAATATTTATATATTCTGTAGTTTAGTTATTCACCAATAAAGCATTGCAACATTGACACAATTCAATCTGAAAAAATTCTGGTTTGGTTTTTGCGATAGTGATAAAGGATTCAAAATATGAGTATTGAGGAACAAATAAAAAATAACCTCCGATCTATAGTACCAATACTAAAGGAACGTGCAGCTGAGGCAGAAAAATTGGGAAGAATACATGATGAATCCATCGAAGCAATAATTAATACAGGGTTCTTAAAAGTTCTTCAACCCTCTTCATTCGGTGGTTATGAGCTTGAATTTGGTGATTTTTTAGAGATGGTCTCAATTTTAGGGAAAGGCTGCGCCTCGACTGGTTGGGTTGCCGGAACAGCTGGTTCACAATCTTGGTTTTTAAGTTTAATGTCAGAACAAGCACAAAAGGATGTCTGGGAAGATAATCCTGATGCGCTGCTTACATCTTCATGGGCACCTGACGGAACAGCCACCATTGTCTCTGGAGGTTATGAATTAACAGGAAATTGGCATTTTTGCTCTGGTTCAGATTTTGCCACATGGTCTATTTTTGGTGCAAATGTGATTGACCCGAAGAGTCATAAAGATAGTAAGAACTTTTTAGACAGAGGCTATTTTTTAGTTCCTAATGTCGATTATGAAATTACTGGAGGCTGGAACGTGTCTTCATTGGCTGCAACTGGCAGTCATGATGCCAAAATTAAACAATCTTTCATTCCGCAACATCGATTTGTCCCAGCAGAAGACCTAGTAAATGGAACCAGTCCGGGATCTGAAATACACTCAGCAGCAATATATAAAATACCACTGTTATCAATTTCACCCTTTGCCATTATTGCGCCATTGATGGGGGCTGCAGAGGGTATGCTTGATGACTTTATTGAAAATATGAGAGGCAGAACTACTACCGGTAGTGATAATAATATTGCCAATGAACCCATCATCCAGGAACATGCCGCAAGGGCTGCTGCTATTATTGATGCGGTCAAATTAATTATTGCTAGAGATGTTGCTGAGGCAATGGCAACGATCAATACAGGTCAAACATTATCTAAAAATCAAAGATTGCAATTTCGTAGGAGCCATGGATTTACTGCAAGATTGTTAAGTGAGGCTGCTGAAATTCTCTTTGCTGCCACTGGGGGTAAAGGATTGTATCTGGATAATCATCTCCAAAGAGGATTTAGAGATATTAAAGGAGGAGTCAATCATATTAGTTCAAGTTGGGACATTGCTGGTCCCTTGTGGGGAGCCCATGCGTTTGGTTTAGAGCCAAAGATTCCTATGTATTAATCAAACTTTTTTTGTTCTCTTGGCTGCGATTGAAATATCTGGATGCCATGTTTGCTGAGTTTCAAAACCCCTTAAATCTAACTGCATCAATCTCAGATCAATCAAAAAAGGTCTACCACTCACCGTCACGTCTTTTGCTTGCTGTAAACATTGAATCAATTCTTCCGGTGTATTTGCTTGCTTTCCCTGGATATCAAAACTGTTGGCTAAACCAACAAATTCAACCTCTGGATTACCCAAATAACAACTGATATCCCGCCACATGTCTCGAGTTTCCTTCTTAGCTGCTAAAGGCGATGCTTGAATTATTCTATTTCTCTCGAAATCATAACTCATATTATTACAAACGATAATGATGACGGGTATGTCATACCTTGATGCCGACCACAACGATTCAATCTGTCCAAACAGCATCGCGCCATCACCAACTAAGCACGCAACCTGACGATTGGGTTCGGCAATTTTTGCACCCAAAGAGGCACCGATACCCCAACCCAATGCAAAACCGGTTGAGCCACCAATGAGCCATTTTTGTTCAGGACCAAGATTCATCCAATCGAAAGGTTCTCTGGTATCCAACTCAGCAACAACGATCGCATGATCATCAAGATTTCTGTCTATCTCAAAGGATGCCCTTGCCCAAGAAAGAGGGCTAGAATTCCAAGTTGCTTTTGCTTGTTGCTCCTTTCTGGCTTCAAATTTAGCATTGATCTCAATGCTTGCTTGCATCCTGTCTTCTCTTAAGACTTTGATTCGATTCATTGTTGCTAGGGATTGTACTGACTCTTTGATCGCAATCACCGTTTCTTTCATACCGGCAGCAATAGCAATGTCGGTTGGATGGCTGTTGGCAATATCATCGAATTCTATCCTTGCATGGATAGCTTTAGCCTTGCTTGGGATGGATGGTGTAAATATTGTTGGATCCGGCATGGGGGCTCCCAAGTTGAGAAAAACATCGGTTTTACTCAAACCTCTCGGTATACCCAATCCATAGAATCCACAAAACAAAGGGTGCTTAAACGGGACATCACCATAGACACTATAGCCTTGAGCCATTCTGATACCTAATAGATCTGCAAGTTCAACCGCCTCTTTATTGGCTTTTGCTCTGGTGACTTCGTGCCCTAGAATCATTAGGGGCTTTTGTGCTTCCAAAAGAGCCTTTGCGGTGGCTTCTATTAACTCAGGTTTTGGATGCAATCCCATTGGGATTCTAAACTGACTCTGCGGATAGATCTTTTGTTTAATCTTTGGTTTTTTAAGGATAGATCCTGGAAAACGTAAGTAAACAGGACCGCCGGGTGGAGTTTCAGCAAGTTTGATCGTTCTCCTAGTCATTTCACTGATTTGACGATCATTGTCCACCTGCCATCGCCATTTGGTAAAAACTGTCATAGGATCCAACCAATCATCAAGTTGTTGGAACCCATTTCGGCCTGCAAAGTTAGAGCTTGAACCGTCAGATAAAACTGCAATCGATGATCGATCTTTCCAAGCATTGTAGAGATTATTCATGGCACTCGGGATGGCTACACCTGGAATAAAAAGAACAGCGGTCTTGCCTGTTACCAACTCATAACCATGAGCCATTGATGTTGCCTGAGATTCAGCGATTGCTGAGATAAACTTTATATCATTTTTTAAAGTCAAAGCATCATAAAATGGTGACATGCCTGTGCTGCTGGTACCAAAAACATATTCCACCTCAGCAGCTCTAAGGGTCTCAGCAAGAATCTCTGCACCCGTACCTTCAATTCTTTTCCCTTCATCAGGTAAGGTCTCGCGAGCCTGTACTGCTGCAGATAAAAAGGTGTTCACCGCGACTTGACTGAATCCTAAAGCGAGCAGTTTTGTTCCAAAATCTCGTCTAGATATATCGTTATCAAAAAATTGCTTAAACAATGATCTCATAAATGACTCACTGTTTGCTGCAAAGAAAGACGGGTATATTTCTACTCGTTCGTTGGCGATAATCATCATAAACAGAGCAAGCATTCACAATGACTGGCCAAAGATCTTCCTTTTCTTCATCGGATAATTGTTTAGCAAACATGTCGTATGTTTTTGATTTAATGGTCATCTTTATTCTGGGTTCATGAACAATATTGTAATACCAAGCCGGATGAGTAGGTGCTCCTCCCTGTGAGGCAACTAATATATAGTCGTCTTGATGTGGGATGGTTAGCAAAGGAATGGATACTGGGTTACCTGATTTCCTGCCAACGGTAGTAATCATGCAAATGGGATTACCCTTAAAAGTGCCAAGACTACTAGCACCATAACCTTTAAAAAGCATTCTGTGCCAGATTGTCATAGCTTTCATGATCGGTTTTACGAGTCTGTAAGTATTCATTCTAAAGATAATACAACAAAGATAAGGGTTTCATTGTATATGAATGTGAAAACCTTATGAACTTTACTAAGCTACTTGCTATTCTAATTATTCGTTATATGATTCTTGGGATCATGGATAAAAATAAAGAAATTAGATCTGCAGGACTGAAAGTTACTGATGCCAGGAGAAGCATATTAAGGCTCCTAGAAACTCATCCACACTCTCATCTAAGTGCCTACGATGTTCATCAACAACTTTTTGAAAAAAAGAAAAGTGTTGGTATTGCTACTGTTTACAGAGTTTTGAATCAATTTGTTGAAGCAGGTATTTGTGTGCGTCACAACTTTGAAACCGGTCATTCCTTATATGAATTAGCCCCAGACGACCATCACGACCACATGGTTTGCCTATTGACAGGAACGGTTATTGAATTTGAAGATAAATTAATCGAGCAAAGACAACAACAAATGGCTGCTGAAAAAGGCTATAAAATTATTGATCACAACCTCATTTTGTTCGTTGAACCGATCGATTAGCCAAAATCTAAAATAACCCTTGGATTAATCCTTTATCATCCACATCTATATTTTCCGCAGCCGGTGTTTTTGGTAACCCTGGCATTGTAATCACATCGCCGGTTAGTGACACTATAAAGCCTGCTCCAGAGCATAATCTGACTTCTCTAATCGGAACATCGAACCCAGTCGGCCTGCCTTTTAGTTTTGGATCTGTTGATAAAGAGGCTGGTGTTTTAGCCATGCACACGGGTAATTGTCCAAACCCTTGTTCTTCTAGTCGTTTTATTTCTGTTCTTACGTCTTTGTCAGCCATAATATTATTGGCACCATACACAGATGTGGCAATGGTTTTCATTTTATTCCAAAGACTCATATCGTCTGGGTATAGAAAATTAAAATCTGTTTTATGATTCTCTGTTAAATCCACCACTGCTTTTGCAAGATCCACAGCACCTTCCCCTCCATCTCTCCAGTGATTGCAAGTAACCACATCAACCCCTAAATAATCACATTTCTCTTTAACTATTGAAATCTCTTGTTCTGTATCGTGGGTAAACTGATTGATAGCAACAACCACCGGTAAATCGAACAGATGAATATTCTCAATGTGTTTTTTTAGGTTTTCGATACCCTGACTTACAGCATCAACATTTTCTTCTCTAATCTTATCAAGAGGCACGCCACCATGAGATTTTAAGGATTGAAGAGTAGCAACTAGCACCACAGCGTTAGGCGTTAAACTGGCTTTTCTGCATTTTATATCAAAGAATTTTTCAGCACCTAAGTCAGAACCAAAACCAGCCTCTGTTATCGTATAATCAGCTAATTTCAAAGCCAATTTAGTTGCAGCTATACTGTTACAACCATGAGCAATATTAGCAAAAGGCCCGCCATGGATAAAAACTGGATTACCTTCTAATGTTTGAGCTAAATTTGGATTAATTGCGTCCTTTAATAAAGCTGTCATAGCACCTTCAACATTTAGATCAGCCGCTGTAATTGGCTCACTGTCATGGTTATAAGCAACAATTATTGATGCAATGTTTTTTCTTAAATCATTGATGTCATTAGATAAACAAAAAATTGCCATAATCTCTGATGCTGCAGTGATTGAAAAAGTGTCTTGTCTTGGTATTGAATTTAATGGTCCGCCGAGTCCTACAACTGCTTGCCTCAGTGCCCTATCATTTAGATCTAAGACACGATTCCAGACTATTCTTCGATGATCAATATTGAGATTATTGCCATGATGAAGATGGTTATCTAAGGATGCTGCTAATAGATTATGAGCTGAGGTAATAGCATGAAAATCACCGTTAAAATGGAGATTAATATCTTCCATTGGAATAACTTGAGAAAAACCTCCACCGGCTCCACCGCCCTTCATACCAAAACACGGTCCTAATGATGGTTCTCTGATGCAAGTGGCTGTTTTATGCCCAAGCAATGCCATAGCATCACTTAGACCAACAGTTGTTGTAGTTTTACCTTCTCCTGCAGGAGTTGGGGTAATAGCAGAAACCAGAATTAATTTACCGTTATTATGGTCCTTAAGCTTTTCATGATTAATTGAAAGATTAACTTTTGCCTTAAATTTGCCATAAGGCTCTATGTATTCATTAGGAATATCAAGCTTGAGAGCAATATCCTTAATGGGTTGAATCTTGGCTGCTCTAGCAATTTCAATATCAGATCTCATAATATATTTTCCTCATATTTTGGGCCGTATAGGAATCGAACCTATAACCAATGGATTAAGAGTCCACTGCTCTACCTAATTGAGCTAACGGCCCAATAATACTATGGGGTGGACGATGGGGCTCGAACCCACGACCACCTGGACCACAACCAGGAGCTCTACCAGCTGAGCTACGCCCACCATAGATTTTCTCACAACAGTATTTTAACTCGAATTATCAAGAATCAGTAACAATATAAATATAGAAATTTCTAGCTAATCAGCTGATTCTTCAACGCTGACCGAAATTATCCCATCACCCTCTTCGATTGAATGCACAACATCCATGTCTTCTGTTTGACCAAAGACTGTATGCAATCCATCAAGATGTGGTTGTGGTGAATGGCAAATAAAGAATTGACTTCCGCCTGTATCCTTGCCTGCATGAGCCATTGAAAGTGATCCTGTAAGATGCTTTTTTGGGTTAATCTCACAAGAAATATGATAACCAGGTCCGCCAGTACCGGTTCCATTTGGGCAACCGCCTTGGATGACAAAATTTTGAATAACTCGATGAAAATTTAAGCCATCGTAGAAACCATCATTAGCTAAATCAACAAAGTTTTTAACAGTGCCAGGTGCATCTTCCTCGAAAAGATTGATTCGAATGTCCCCCTTCTCAGTTGTTATCTTTGCAATGATCATCCTTTTAATTCTCCTTATTTGATAATTCTATTATAAGAGTTGTAAGAGTCCGTTGTTCCTGAAAAAAAAAGAGCGATCATTCTAACAGAAAGACTTTTAGAACAATAATGGTTATCGTGATTAAATGTTTTGGATAAGCTGTTCCGCTACTCAAGAATCATTTCTGTATAAATTTCCCTTGTTTCAAGAAAGCGTTCAAAAGGAAATTTAATTGGGACCCCTTCAATTGCTGCTAATAACATCATCAAGTGAGCTTCCCAACCTGCGCATGATCGAGCGATATCATCATCTAAAGGACACTTCAATATCAGAGTGAGCCTTGTAATGTCTCCTTCAGGTTTGAGCTCCCATCTAATAGGGCGCTCCGGTTCCCCGGGTCCACTCCACGAGTATTCCAGTAATTGGTCTTGCTCAAAAGCAGTAATCTTACTATCAATAACGATTCCACTATCCACAAAATCTAGTTTAGCCACCCCTCCTTTACACGGTTCTATTTCACCAGGAGCTAACCAATCTATGAAACGAGATGATTCTACTAACATAGACCATACCTTCTCTGGTTTATGCTCAATTGCTCTCTCTAAAGTGGCAATATAACGTCCACCAGATTTCTCTATGATTCCCAATGATTCGTTTTTATCCGTCATAGCAACTTAATATCTCCAATATTTCTTGATACCCAAAGCCTAACAAATCTGTCTTAATTCATAAACCTTAATGAAAGATATTTATGTGGCTATTTTTCTATTTTTATTAAGGAATATAATCCTTTATAGACTTCAATGTATTTGACTCACGATAAATGATGATTAACCCTCCAGAGATAATAATAAGGGCGCCAATCCAAACACTAAACTCTACAGATTCTTTAAAAATTAAATAACCAGCAAGTGTAGCCCAAATTAATCCAGTGTATTCAAAAGATGCAAGCAATGAGGCTTCCGCTCTCTGAAATGCTAAGTTATAAAAAATGAATGCAGCACCCCCAGTGACACCGGTTAGAACAAAGTATAACCAGTCCAATGGAGTTGGAGCTATCCATGTATTTAAACTTCCTAATCCACCAATTATTAACGGGCCAATAAACATATAAAAAGTCAGATTGTAAGCTGAATCTTGATTTGATAATTTTCTCGAGGTTAAAGATACCAATGCGTAAGTAATCACACCGATTAAAGCATAGATAGTTCCTTGACCGTTGAAGCCTAAAGTAGGTTTTAAAGTAATCAGCATCCCAACAAAACCTATAATGACTGCCAACCATCGCCAAGGACCAACATGTTCTCCCAGGATTGGACCAGAAAGTGCAGTCATCAAGATAGGTGCAATAAACACGATAATGATCACATTCACTAAGGGTATCATTCCCAAGGCAACAAAAAATGTTATCGTTGATATTGTCGTTAAAAGAGTTCTAAGAAGGTGCCATCGTTTTATTTCAGTTCGAAAACAGCCCATGCCATTACTTAAATAATTACTGATACCCACGATTAGTAAAGCAAAGCCTGAACGTAAGAAGGTGAGTTGCATGACTGAATATTTAAGGAGTAGAATTTTTGCGATGACATCCAAACAACACAACAAAAATACTGCGAAGAGAGCAAACAAAATACCAATATAAACTCTATTGTTAGTCATAATTTGTCCCTGAAAGTGCTGCCATTGTTGATCCTCTGGCGCGCCCGACAGGAGTCGAACCTGTAACCCCCAGCTTAGAAGGCTGGTGCTCTATCCAATTGAGCTACGGGCGCTCTTTGAATGGTCGGGGCAGAGGGATTTGAACCCCCGACCCTCTGCTCCCAAAGCAGATGCGCTACCAGACTGCGCTATGCCCCGATGATCACTCAATATCAATTGCGTTGTGTATTATACTTAGAATTATAAAAAATCAGATTATTATAATGAAAATTATGCCCTTTGATATTGGATCTATTAAAAACCTTTGCTATCTTGGCTTACCCCATTTCTACAAAGTGATTACATATGACAGCAAAAATAATTGATGGTAAACAAATTGCAAATGAAATTCTCTTAGAAGTCAAAGAGACCATTTCCAAAGCAACAATGAAAGGCAAACAGCCGCCAGGATTAGCAGTCATCCAAGTGGGTGAAAATTCTGCATCTAAGATTTATATAAAAAATAAAAGAATTGCCTGTAGTAAAGTTGGCTTCAAGTCATTCAATTACGATTTACCCGAACAAACTTCAGAAAAAGAGTTAATTGAATTGGTGGTTTCACTCAACAGTAATCCTGAGGTCAATGGTATTCTGGTTCAGCTTCCTCTTCCCCCACAAATCAATGAAACTATTATTATAGAAACGATAGAGCCAATAAAAGATGTTGATGGGTTTCACCCTTATACTATCGGTCGATTAATGCAACGAATACCAATTCTGAGGCCCTGTACTGCGATTGGAGTCATGACTATGCTTGATTCTATAGGTGCTGACCCTATAGGCAAGCATGTCGTAATAGTTGGTGCATCTAATTTAGTGGGTAGGCCTCTAGCTTTGGAATTCTTGCTTAGAGGAGCAACAACGACTGTTTGTCATCGTTTTACAGAAAATTTGGAACACTTTGTCCGTCAAGCTGATATTTTGGCGGTAGCAGTAGGCAAACCCAATGTCGTTCTCAGTGAATGGATAAAAAAAGATGCCATAGTGCTTGATATCGGTATCAATAGAAATAAAAAAGGAAACATTACAGGTGACGTTGATTTTGAAATAGCCAAAGAAAAAGCTTCTTGGATCTCGCCTGTACCCGGTGGTGTTGGACCGATGACTGTTGCAATGCTGATAAAAAACACTCTACTTGCCTCTAAATTAGATTTAGAATCATAAAAATAGAAGATAAAGGTTCAAATTTTGAGGACAGTTATTAACAAATTATTGATCATATTCATTGCTTGTCTCTGGACTTTGCCCCAGAGTATTGCATCGGAGAATTATCCCCAAGTTGAAATGGTCACCAGTTCAGGAACATTTGTTTTGGAACTGGATAGAAATCGAGCTCCTGTAACTGTAGAAAATTTTCTAAACTATGTGAAAGAAGGTTTTTATAAAGATACTATTTTTCACAGAGTCATTGAAGGCTTTGTTATTCAAGCAGGAGGTTATACAAAAGATTTTGAAGAAAAAGAAACTAAACCTGAAATCATCAATGAATCGGGTAACGGTCTTATAAATCAAAGAATGAGCATTGGTATGGCTCGTAACAACCTACCCCACACTGGCAGTTCACAGTTCTACATCAATCTTGTCAATAATTATTCCTTGGATCCCATGCCTACTCGATGGGGTTATGCGGTCTTTGGAGATGTAATTGATGGCATGGATGTCGTTGATGCTATTGGTCACAGTGCCACAGAATTAAATCAAGGTTTCCAAGATGTTCCTGTGGCTCCCATTATCATTTTAGAAGCAAGAATAATCGGGGAATGAAAAAACTATTTATTTCTGATCTCCATCTTCACGAATCTAAACCTGAAGTAACCTTCTTATTTAAGCATTTTTTAAATGGACTACTAACTGAGCCAGAATCCAAACCGGAACTCTATATTCTAGGTGATCTTTTTGATTTTTGGATTGGTGATGATTATGAGCAATTACTTTATTCTGAAATAATTCAACAACTTAGAATGTTGACAGATGCAGGCATTAAAACTTATCTTATACATGGCAACAGAGATTTTCTTATAGGGAGTGAGTTTTTATCTCGAACCGGTATTGAATTACTCGAAGATCCAACGATTCTTTCAATTCATAATAAAAGAGTTATGCTCAGTCATGGTGATCTATTCTGTATCGATGACACGGAATACCAAGAATATAAAAAAATGGTAAGAAATCGACAATGGCAACAGGATTTTCTCAGCTTAACTGTAGACAAACGACTGCAAATTTTGGGTGAAACAAGAGATGCAAGCATCCAATCTCAACAAAACAAATCAATTGAGATTATGGATATCAACCAGGAAGAGCTGATTGCTAAAATTCAAGATAATAATATCAACATTCTGATACACGGCCATACTCATCGACCAAATCAATATAAGATCAAAATTGGAAACAGGACATGTCTACGGCTGGTATTGGGTGAATGGACAGCTTCAAGTGTAAAAATCATTGAGTGGATAGAGACAGAACCTAAATTAATTGATCTAATCAATTAATTGCAATAGATGGGTCATTGATCTCCAGTTGTTTTCTCATTTCTTTCTGTTGAGCTTTTGCAGCATCGTTTCTTTTTAGCTCAATAATATTAAGGTAGTGCTCAGTAATATCATTGGTAATATATTCTCCCGAGAAGCAAGATGTTTCAAATGCTTCAATACCAGTTTCTTCATAGGTCACCGCTTCTATTAAATCTTCCAAAGTTTGATAAACCAACCAATCTGCCCCTATTGTTTTTGCCATCTCGTCCTCATTTTTTCTGCTCGCCATTAATTCGCTGACTGCCGGCATATCTATCCCATAGACATTAGGGTATTTAACTGGTGGTGCCGCCGAAGCGAAAAATACTCTTTTAGCCCCGACCTTCCTTGCCATCTGAATGATCTGTTTAGAAGTTGTACCTCTGACAATTGAATCATCAATGAGCAGAATATTTTTGTCTTTGATTTCAAGTCCAATGGGGTTCAGTTTCTGCCTAACAGATTTTTTTCTTGTTGCTTGTTCAGGCATAATAAAAGTTCTTCCAATGTATCGATTTTTTATAAATCCCTCCCTGTATTTAACCCCCAAGTGGTGTGCAACTTGTATGGCACTGGTGCGACTGGTATCAGGTATTGGTATGACCACATCCACATCATGATGCAGCCCTTTTTCGATAATATTCTGTGCCAAAAGCTCGCCCATTCTAAGTCTGGATTTATAAACCGACATACCATCAATGACTGAATCTGGTCGAGCAAAATAAACAAACTCAAAAATACAAGGTGTATAACTTCTTGCTTGCACGCACTGATGTGAATAAAAGTTACCATCGGTATCAATGTAAATTGCCTCTCCAGGCAATACGTCCCTCAAAATGGTGTATCCTAAAACATCCAAAGCCACACTTTCAGAAGCAATCATGTATTCAGTGCCTTGATTGGACTCTCTGGTTCCAATTATGAGCGGTCTAATAGCGTTTGGATCTCTGAAAGCAACTAAGCCTTCATTTAAAATCATCGATATCACTGCGTAGCCACCTGATGATTTTTCAAAAACACCTCTGACGGCTTGAAAAATCTCTTTTGGTGTTAAATCTTCTGTGTAAATCTTCTGCAATTCGTGTGCAAAAAGATTCAGTAGAGCTTCCGTATCAGATTCAGTATTCAGATGCCTTCTATCTATGAGTTCTAAGTGATTTCTTAGTTGTTCAGCATTCACCAAATTTCCATTATGGGCAAGGCATATCCCAAAAGGTGCATTAACGTAAAACGGCTGAGCTTCAACTTCACTTAATGACCCTGCAGTTGGATAGCGAACGTGTCCAATGCCTATATTGCCCCGCAATTGCAACATGTGTTTATTAGTAAAAACATCAGCAACCAAGCCGTTGCTTTTCCTTTGACACAAGACGCCATTATCATCGGTCATAATACCTGATGAATCTTGACCTCTGTGTTGCAACACAGTCAATGCATTGTAAATCTCTTGATTCACTGATTGCTTTGCAACTATACCGACTACTCCACACATAACGATTTTTTTTCCTTTTAGACCTTAAAGGTTAAATTTGATTATATTGTTCAAGAAATAAATTATAAAAAAAATCAGAGATATTTTCTGCATATTCTAAGAACATTGCATCCTGCACCCAAGGTTCACTATAAAATCTAGTATCTTCAAGAATCAAAATAATGATAGTTATAAGAACCAAGCCTCTAAAGAAACCAAATAGTGTGCCAAAAAATAAATTTCCAGAAAATTTCCAACTTACAATCTTTGATAACAATTTATTAACTATTCCCCCAATTAATAGAACGGCTACTAGTATCAGTAAACGGGATAACCAAACTCGAGAAGCTTCTGACTCAATCGAAGAAATAAAATAGACACTCAGGGTATTGTCAAAACTGAAAGTAGCCCAAAATGCCATAACCCAAACCAGTAAGGAAAGAATTTCTGATACAAAGCCTCTAAAAAATCCAACTACTGTAGAAATCACCAAAGTGATCACAAGAGCAAAATCCAAAATTGATACTATCTCTTCGGAACCAAAAATATTTATTGGAAAATATAAGTAAGGAAAAACAATGTGATTTATCATTATTGCATAGCTGTTAAAACAAAAAACTTATTAATTTTCTCTCATAAGCGAATTATTCTGAGTCCAACCACCTCTTTGCTGGACCCACGATCTCAAAGGAACCAGTTATCAGTATCCTATCATTTTTTTCAGTACGAATTTTAATATTGCTGAATGCTTCAATAAGTCCTGATTCAGCACTAACGTTAGTAATGCCATAATCAATTAATTTCTTTTGAAGTGCATGTGCCGAATGAGATCTTGGTGTATCCATTTCACAAACTATCCACTGTTCAACTAGGTCATCTAAAATTTTTACAAAACCAATAACGTCTTTGTCTTGCATCATGCTCAAAATGACAGTAATTTTTTTGCATGAGTTCAAAGATTCTAGTTTCTTCTTCAGATTCTTTGCAGCGTGAGGGTTATGAGCTACATCAAGAATCCATGTTTGTTTTTGCTCAATGATCTCAAATCTTCCTGGCACGGAAAAATTACTTAATAGATGGTTCAATTCTTTTGCACTTGGTAATAATTCTGAATCCATTATTTCAATAGAGGTCAATGACAAAGCTAAGTTATTACATTCTCCTGGACCCCAATGAGATGGCATGATTATAGAATCAATCTCGGTATTTCTCCCTTTCCATTGAAAACTATCTCCATTATCCAATAAGAAGAAATCACTATTCCATACATACAAATCAGAACCTTCTGAATCAGCAACAGTCTGGATAATAGAAGGTACGGGTGTATCTCCAAAAATACAGGGAACACCAGGACTGATAATGCCTGCTTTCTCTTTAGCAATCTCGTCTATGGTGTTGCCTAACCAATTCTGGTGATCTAAATCAACATTTGTAATTATTGAGATTGAGGGTGTAATGATATTGGTTGCATCTAAATGACCACCGAGCCCTACTTCTATCACCCAAGCATCACATTCGAAATCATTAAATATTGTAAATGCTGATAAGGTTCCAAATTCAAAAAAAGTAAGCGCCACATTACCTCTAACCGATTCGATCAATTTAAATGAATCAATTAACCTTGCATTATCTACGGGTTTCTTATCTACACAAATCCGTTCGTTGTAATCAATCAAGTGAGGTGATGTGTAGCTGCCCACTCGCAATTTTTTATTAACTAATAGTTCTTCTATTAATGCTACGGTAGTTCCTTTACCATTGGTCCCAGCAATTAAAAATGTTCTATCAATTGGCGGCTCAATTTCTAGCCTTGATGCCACAAGATGAATGCGTTCCAGGTCTAGATCTATTTCTTCTGAATTTAGTGTTTCCTGCCAATGGAGCCACTCGGACAGTCCCCAATTTTCCATAGATAATGATTACCTAATAAATAACAATGAATACTACTGTTGTTTTGCTGATTCAGCTTGTGTTAATTTCTGAATCAGACCTGTTATGGTTTCTCTCATTTCCCTTCGATCAACAATCATATCTAATGCCCCTTTCTCTAGGAGAAATTGACTCCTCTGAAAACCTTCTGGCAGTTTTTCTCCTACTGTTTGTTGAATAACTCTAGGACCTGCAAATCCAATTAATGCACCGGGTTCAGCTATATTAATATCTCCCAACATTGCTATGCTTGCAGAAACACCACCAGTAGTTGGATCAGTTAAAACAGAAATAAACGGGATTCTTGCTGCAGCCAAATCAACTAAGGCTGAGGTTGTTTTTGCTAATTGCATTAATGACAAAAATGCTTCTTGCATACGTGCACCTCCGCTGGAACTAAAACAAATCAAGGGAGCATTTTTATATATACTACGGTCAACTGCTCTCACAAATTTTTCTCCAACAGCAGAACCCATTGAACCGCCAAGAAATTTAAACTCAAAAGCACAGACCACAACCCCAATCTGACTCAAAGTTCCTTCCATAACCAGTAAAGCATTATTCTCACCACTAGCTTTCTGAGATGCGATCAGTCTGTCTTTATATTTTTTTGTGTCTTTAAAATTTAAGGGATCAACAGAGGTAATTTTAGAAAATAATTCATGATGGGAATCTTGATCCAAAAATTGATTCAGTCGATCTCTGGCACCAATTTTCATATGGTGGTTACATTTAATGCAAACAGAAAAATTTCTTTCAATTTCTGCTTTATATAATTGAGATTTACATTCTGGGCAATTGATCCAAACACCCTCAGGCACTGATTTAGAGCGTTGCCTTTTTTTTGTCTTAATTCTCGACGGAACTATTTTTTCAAACCAACTCATATTTATTTTATTTAGCTAACTTAAATAACTCTCCAATCTTACCTTAAACTCTGAATGAGGTAATTGAAATTTACCTGGATAATCTATGCCCACAAGGTACAACCCAGATGACGAAGCAGTTTTACCAGATTTTATTCTGTCTTTTGAATCCAATATGATCGGAATACTCTCTGGCGACAAAACCCCTTCGCCTATATCAATTAAAGTTCCGACAATATTTCTTACCATGTGTTGCAGAAAAGCATTTGCGGTACATTGAATGAGTATTCTTTGATTGCTTTGTTTTATATTTAAAGTCGAAATAGTGCGAGTTGGACTCCTGGCCTGGCAGCTGCTCGATCTAAAAGAAGTGAAATCATGCTCTCCATGGAAATGACGTGCTGCTTGTTGCATTAAGTTTATATCTAGATTGTAAGGAACCCAAAGAGCATGATTAATCAAAAAAACATCATTGATTTTTTGATTTACAATAAGGTATTGATAGGTTCTTGAAATCGCTGAGTATCGCGCATCAAATTCCTGTACAACACCTTTAACCCATATGATATTAATATCATCCGGCAAATGTGAATTGACTCCATACAGCCACTCACTTGGGGTTCGGTTTGATTTGGTATCGAAATGAAAAACTTGGCATTTTGCATGAACTCCAGCATCTGTTCGACCGGAGGCAAATATTCTTATAGGTTCATTTGCAACTGTAGAGATTGCAGTCTCAATATGATCCTGAACTGAACTGGATTGTTGTTGTGATTGCCAACCTGAGTAATTAAAACCAAAGTATTCCACACCACATGCAATCCTTTTTGTTAATGAGGGCATTTTTGATCAAAAATAATTCTTAATCAAAACCTCTGCGATCTGAACACTATTGAGTGCGGCTCCTTTTCGAATATTATCAGCAACCACCCACAAGTTTATGCCATTTTTTAAGGTATAGTCTTTTCGGATTCTTCCAACATAAACGACGTTGGTATTTTCACCGTGTATTAACGGCGTTGGATAAAGTTTCTCATTGGTATCATCAATAATCTCAATGCCTTGTGATTGAGTTAAAACTTGTCTAATTTGCTCAGGAGATATGACCCTTTCTGTTTGTATACTCACTGCTTCGGAATGCCCAACTCTGACTGGAACCCTCACTGCTGTGGCATTAACTAAAAGGTCATAGTCGTTAAATATTTTTTGTGTTTCCCAAACAAGTTTCATTTCTTCCTTTGTGAAGTCATTTTTCTGAAACGTGTCAATCTGAGGAATTACATTGAAAGCAAATGATTGCTCCTGTTTATGATCATCACCACTTAAAGCCATTTGTGTTTGTTCATTCAGCAAATCAAGGGCTTTTCTGCCAGCGCCTGAAATAGATTGATACGTGGCAACGTTAATTCTCTTAATCTTAGCAATGTTATGAATCGGAGCTAGTGCCACAACCAGCTGAATTGTTGAGCAATTGGGGTTTGCAATGATATTTCTGTTGGAGAAGAATTTCACTGCTTTAGGATTAACTTCGGGAACAACTAACGGGATATCATCCTCATAACGAAAACAAGCGGTATTATCAATCACTACCGCTCCTTGTTCTGCAGCTTTGGGAGCAAATTCATTGGATACATCGGATCCTGCTGAAAAGAAGCAAAGATCTGTATTGTTAAAATCAAAAGATTGCAGATCCATCACAGGAATGGTTTCTTCACGGAACTTCATTGTCCTGCCTGCAGAACGTACACTGGCCAAAGGGATAAGAGTTTCTATTGGAAAATTTCTCTCTTCCAATATTGAAACAATTACTTCACCGACCAAACCTGTGGCTCCTACAACAGCTACATTCAATTTGTCCATGACTTTAATTATGAATTGGGACGGTTAGACATTTACATCGGCATTTTGAGCACGATGACGCAGCAAATGATCCATCAAAACAATTGCCAACATCGCTTCTGCAATCGGTGTTGCTCTCAAACCCACGCAAGGATCGTGACGACCTTTGGTGACGATTTGAGTTGTTGCTCCGTCTTTGTTAATTGTTTCAGCAGCTTTAATAATGCTTGAAGTCGGTTTGAGTGCAATGCTCGAAACAATGTCTTGACCAGATGAGATACCGCCCAGAGTGCCGCCAGCATTGTTTTGTTTAAAACCCGATTTGTCAATTTCATCACGATGTTCACTACCTCTTTGGGTTACCACAGAAAACCCTGCCCCTATCTCAACTCCTTTGACAGCATTGATACTCATCAGAGCATGGGCAATATCTGCATCGAGCTTATCAAAAACAGGCTCTCCCAATCCTATAGGGACTCCTGTAGCTATAACATTAATTTTTGCGCCTATAGAATCACCTTCTTTCCTGAGTGCATCCATGAAATTCTCTAGTTCTGATATTTTTTCTGGATCAGCTGAGAAAAATGGGTTCGTATCTATAAGTTCTCGATCAACGCAATCAAGTGTAATTGGGCCAAGTTGTTTCAAATAACCAATAATTTCAATGCCAACATATTCTCTCAAATATTTTCTAGCAATGGCTCCAGAGGCGACCCGCATAACTGTTTCCCTTGCAGAAGATCGTCCTCCACCTCGGTAATCGCTAATCCCGTATTTGTGATAGTAGGTATAATCGGCATGTCCAGGTCTGAACTTATCTTTGTTTTCAGAATAATCTTTTGGTTTTTGATCGATATTATCAACCACCAAATTTATTGGTGTTCCAGTCGTGTGCCCCTCAAAAACACCCGACATAATGCTAACCTGATCCGGTTCTTTCCTTTGTGAAGTAAAACGTGATTTACCAGGCCTTCTTCGTTCCAATTCTTCCTGAATATCCTCTTCACAAAGTGACATACCTGGAGGACACCCATCAATAATAGCACTCATTACAGGGCCATGACTTTCCCCGGATGTAGTGACTGTAAATAATTTTCCTATCGTGTTGCCAGCCATAAGCTATCCCTTCATTTATTATTGTAACCAAAAACTACTTGAGATGTTTTGCTTCAATCATTGCAATTCCTTCTCCGCCGTGTTCCAACTCAATCCATGTAAATGGAAGATTAAAATAACTCTCAGCAGCCTCAGCAGCTTCTCCCATTTCAATAACCAGAATGCCGTGGTCTTTAAGAAATGGAGAGGCATCATGCAATATTCTTTCGATAAAATCCAATCCATCTTTTTCAGCCACCAATGCCAAACTGGGCTCATGATGGTATTCGGGAGCAAGGTTTACGATACTATCACGACTGACATAAGGAGGATTTGAGACAATCAAATCAAATGTTCCGTTAATATTTTCAAATAAATTCGATTCCACCAAAGTCACTTGATGACTGACTGATAGATTCTCAACATTTATTTCGGCAACCTCGAGTGCTGCTTTTGAAATATCACTAGCGACAATTTCAGCATTTGGATATTGTTTTGCTATTGATATAGCAAGACATCCACTTCCGGTCGCAATATCTAGCACACTAGTAATTAACGATTGATTAATCCAAGGTTCAAAACGATTCTGAATCAACTCAGCTATAGGTGACCTTGGAATCAATACCCTCTCGTCAACAAAAAATTTATGACCACAAAAAATAGATTCATGAGTTATATAGGACAGGGGTTTCTTTTCTTTAATCCTTTGAATGACTAGTTCATTTACTAACTCAAAATCTTTTGATTGGACCTTCTGATCATACAATTTTTTCGTATTAAAATGATCTAAACCAAGGACAAAAAAAACGAGAGCAACTGCCTCATCTTTTGGATTATCAGTACCGTGTCCATAATATAGATTCTGTTGATTCAATAAATGTGCTACATCCTGTATCAAATCAATGATTCTGGTTTCAGAATCCCATGATGTCAAAGTAATATTATTCATTATTTTTCGATGTTACATTAGAACACACCATGATAA